>JAIRNA010000060.1 GCA_031258305.1 Treponema sp.
TCATCCGCGTCCCAAAACACACCACTTGCGACCTTACCTTCGAACTTGAGGGCGCCATTACCGATTTGTACTTCCTGTGACTGCAAAGCGCCTGCTATAACGAATATCTGCAAAAAGCAGACAAATTTTCTTTGTCTCATAATATATATTGTTAACCTGTTTTGAAAAACCGTAAATGGATAATGCACTTAAAATAATGGATAAAACTCGCAAAAAAAGACTTGCGACGTTAAGGCAAGATATTCTGACATTCAAAGAAGGCTCGCCTTTGGAACGATTTAACCCTCTTGACACTTATCAGATTTTTTTTCATTATAGATTTAAATATGCTTGACGCGATTCTGAAAAGAGCCTATCTTGAAGGCTTAACAACTCAAGAGTTGATAAACATTGCGGACCATTTTGATATTGATATTCCGCCCGACCTCGATTGGAATTTTATCATAGAAGCGTTGTTGGACATCAAACTGGAAGACGATGTTCAGCCTCTTTTGGATATTCCACTTTCCGGAGCCGTGCCATTGCCAGAACGTTATAATATCTCTTTTATCAACGTGCTGATACGCGACCCGATGTGGGTTTTCACGTTTTGGGAGATTAAGCTACAAGACAAAGAGCGTATCGAAAATTCGTCTGATTTTGATGGATATTTTCTTAAAGTTCTGCCTTTAGACGACCCCAAGAGCGCATGGATCGTGAGCGTAGAGTCGGACGATACAGCGTGGTATGTATCCATACCGGTTCCGGGCGGTGTTTTCAACGTGATGCTTTGCGCTCTGTTTGGAGACAGGGAGGATATTCTCGCGATATCACGTGAATTTGCCATGCCGAAATTGTTTGAGCCGCGGAAAGCGCGGCTTTTCGCGGAGGAGAATCCGCTGTTGCGCTTGTCGGGAATAGAAGACTTCCCCATTATCCGTGGCAGAGAGAGAATGGCGTGAATAAAACTGTTTTTTCCTTAGTGATAAACTCCCATATCCCCTGGATGCCTTATGATGAAGAACGACTGTTCGAAACTATTTTTGAGACTTTCCTCCCTCTACTCGAAGTTTTTGACCGCTTGGAAGCTGACCGTATTCCTTTTCACATAGGCGTTTCTTTTTCGCCATCCCTTTGTTTTCTTCTGTCTGATGGAGATCTCCTGAAAAAATTTGACGAATGGATCAACAAACGCATAGATTTCCTTAAGCAAGAGCTGAACCGTACTGATAACCTCCCGGAAAACGCCCTCGCTCAAATGTATTATGAAGAAGCTGTGGATAAACAGCTCCAGTGGACCGGCAGATATGAGCGAAACATCCTGAAAGCGTTTGAGTATTATCAAAAGAAAGGGAGCGTGGAACTTCTAATGACCGCAGCTACCCATGCGTTTCTGCCGTTTTACGTTTGCTACCCTGAAGCGGTGCAGGCGCAAATCGAAACCGCCATAGGCACATTTCGGCGTTTTTTCGGCAAATACCCTCTTGGCTTTTTCCTACCGGAAATGGCGTGGTCCCCGGACGTCGACCAATTCTTGCGCGCATACAACTTCGGCTATACGATAACGGACGCTCATGCTTTTGTGCTTGGCGAACCTGTCGCATCAAAAGGCGTATTTTATCCTATCAGAACACGGTCCGGCATTCTCACGATAGCGCGGGACATCGGCGCTCGATTTTCCGCCTACTCAGACGCGGATTGCTACCGCGACAACAATCGTGACATCGCATACGAGCTTCCAAAAGAAACGCTCAAGCCGTTTTTCGGGAACAGGCGGATATCGACCGGCTGTAAGTACTACGCACGCGATAAAAGCCTCTACAATTCGGCTATTGCAGACGCGACAGCCCGCGTCCAAGCGCGAGCTTTTCTTAACGCTCAAGTGGAACGCCTCCACACGGCGGGTAAATTTATGTCGGAAACGCCGGTAAGCCTCTGTGTGTGCGATGCGGACGACTTAGGACGCTTATGGCGTGAGGGGGGCTATTTTGTCGAATCGTTGTTCCGCGAAGCAAACACTGCGGAAAATGTAGGCATCAGACTCTTAAGTCCAGGAGAATATCTCTTCGACCAAGAAATGGACAAAATCGAAATCATTACGCCTTCGTTCTCATCATCTGGTCCCAATGGGTACGCGGAATTATGGCTTGATTCTTTCAACGATTGGATGTACAGGCATATGGTTCGGGCTATCGAGCGTATGACGGAACTCGCGGAACGATTCCCTAACGAGTCCGGCATAAAAGAGCGCGCCCTGAACCAGGCGGCGCGGGAAATCCTCATCGCCCAAGACTCAAGCTGGCCCAAAATGCTCTATAACAAAGAATATGCGAACAAGCAAATCAAGAGTTGTTTGCAAAATTTTACCACTATCTATGAATCACTCGGGAGCGGTCACATCAGTACCGAATGGCTCACCAACTTGGAATACGACCACCGTGTTTTCCCTAATATAAATTATCGCGTCTTCAGGAGAAATCAGTAACTTTATGGAAAGAACCTTTGTCCGTAGAGCAGGACGAATGACGAACGGGCAACAAAAGGCTCTGGCGACCCTTCTCCCTATTTACAGCATATCTTTGTCCGGGCAAATTATTGACTTTGAGAAAATATTCGGCAACGCTAATCCGCTTGTGGTGGAAATCGGATTCGGCATGGGCGTAGCAACGGCTATCATCGCGGAAAGCAATCCGGGTGTAAATTATACGGGCATAGAAGTCCACACACCGGGCATAGGCAGACTACTAATGGAAATCGAGCGGCGCGGCTTAAAAAATGTCCGCATTATCGTCGGCGACGCAGTAGAGGCGTTTAACGCTGTAAAGACGGAAAGTATATATGGAATTCACCTGTTTTTCCCGGATCCGTGGCCAAAGAAACGGCACCGCAAGCGGCGGATAATCCAGAAACCGTTCACAAACATGCTTGCATCAAAATTACAAGGTGGCGGATACCTCTACATGGTAACAGATTGGGCTGAATACGCAGACACGGCGCTCGTCGAGCTCTCCGCGACAGAAGGTCTCGAAAACGCCTACGAGCGATTCGCCCCACCTCAAATTTGGCGCCCGAAAACCAAATTCGAGGAGCGCGCCCTCGCGGATGGACGCCAAATAAAAGAGCTATTCTTCGTGAAGGCGTCTTGCACCGAACTTTTCTGAAAGACATTCTTCTCTGCCCTCTTGACCTTCTCCATTAAAAATGGTATTCTACCAGCTACTTTAGAATACTTACAATTTATAGAGGATATTATGGCTTTAAAAGAGAAAAAAGCGAACGTAAAAAAGAACGACTCCGTAACGGAGGAGTTTACCCGACGGTTTAAGACTCACCCTGGTATTCTTATCGGTACAATTGTTGTGTTGATTATCGTTATTATCGCGTTTATCTTTGTGCCGGCGATAGTGCCGAGTGCTGAAATGGGGCGTAACGTGGACTTAGTCTTTGGCTATTACGGCAAGAAGCCCATTTCCTATGTACCGGGCGGTTATCTTTCCCAGATCTACGAGAATATTACCAGAAGTCAGCAGAACGCGGGACAGGATATCAATAATCTGTTTATGAACTACCAAATATGGCGCGCCTCATTCGAGCAAACCGTAGTTCATACGGCGACTCTGGAGGAAATGCGGAAAGCCGGCTACGAAGTGCCGGACCGCGTCGTGGATAAGGAAGTCGCGACGTTGCCGATATTTCAGGAAAACGGACGTTTTTCCTCAGTGAAATATCGGCAGATGGACGGTAATACACGGGAAACCTTGTGGAAGAACATACAGGAGGAAATCACATCATCCCGTTACATTGACGATATAACAGGTTTGAGAATATCCTCCAAAGAAGCGCCCTTCGTCAGAGCGATGGCTTCTCCTGAGCGCTCATTTGATATGGTTGCGTTCTCTTTGAGCAATTACCCGGATTCCGAAGTGATAGCCTTCGCCAATGCCAATTCGAGTTTATTCAAGTCCACACATCTCTCAAAAATCGCTATGAAGTCCGAGAAAGAGGCTCAACAAATCCTACAAAACATCAAAGATGGAACCGCAACCTTTGAGGATTCGGCAAGAACCCAGTCTCAAGACACGGTGACCGCGGAGAAAGGCGGAGATATGGGCGTCAAGATGTCTTTTGAGCTTAGATCTGATATACCCGATGAGGACGCACGGAGCGTGGTTTTGGACCTTACCAAGGGGAGTTTTAGTAATATCATAAAAGCAGGCGAAATGTGGACGTTTTTCCGCGCCGAGGAAGACCCCAAGCCAGCCAATGTGACAGATGCGGAGATATTGAGGAAGATCCGTTCCTACGTTATGGATTTTGAAAGGGGAGGTGTGGAAGACTACTTCATAAAAGAGGCGGAAGATTTTGCCGCATCAAGCACAACTAACGGTTTTGACATCGCTCTCGCGGAAAAAAGTCTTGAAAAGAAACATTTCGGTCCCATACCAATAAACTTCGGTGGAGAACAGCTTTTGCCCCCTCTCGACTCGTCGGTGAGCGAACTTTCGGACGCGGCTTCAAACGAGAACTTCTGGCAGACGGCATTTTCCACTCCGCTCAACACTACGTCTAAGCCTTTTGTCATCGGAAATAACGTACTTGTGCTTTACCCTCTAGAAGAAACACCGGCTGACGAAACCAACGCGGGCTACATCGAGACCGCTTATTCTTCTTATTGGCTGAGTTATACTATGGAACAAAAAATACGCTCTTTCTTCACGACAAACGCCAAATTAAAAGATAATTTCTCGGATGTCTACTTTAAATACCTCCAGCCCCAACCGTCAACGAGCAACGCCGAATAAATAATCCCCGCCCTGAAGGGCGGGGAATTAACCCTCTAGGGATTAAAAAATCCCGAAATGGGTCCACAACACAGCCCGTACTTCCTTGATGTTCGTTTTGAGTCCTTTTTTCTTTAGCGCGGTAAAAACCGCTTCTGAGTTTTGATTGGGGTTCGCGTTGTACTCGTTTAGCACGGCAAGTGTCGTTTCCGGAGACACGCCAACTTTTGGCGCGGACTTGGCAAGCGCCGCGATAAGCGCCTTTTCGAGGCGGTCAATACGCCCCAAAAGAGATTGGTCGAACATATACATCTCCGGCATCAGAATCGCGGCTGAAATATGCTTAATTAGCCCTTCAGGCGATACAAACGCTCCAGTGACTTTCGGCATCAAATCATCCACCTTCATAGAAATATCGTAGAAAAGACTCGTACGGAAATAAAACGTCATACCGGAAGGAAAATAACCGCTCAACTCTTCGCCGCCGTTCATAAACGAAACTGGATACACAACGAGTCGAAATCCTCCATCGCTCTTCTCATCCATACGTGCCGAAGACTCGGTTCCCCGCAACCCCGGAATCGCCCATACCGCGTTCAGACTATTGCTAATGACCCGCGCATCGGAATCGCCCAAACTATTCGTGGAAATGACACGGCAGACCCGCGCATCGGAAGATACCAACTCCGTCACGGTACCGGCGTCGTCCTTCCTCTCGTTCCGTCTTTCCCAAACTCTTTCCTGCGCATTAAGCCCTACGCAGACAAGCAATAAACAGATAGTAGTTTTCTTGTACATTCATTCCTCCTCGTTTACAGCAAGAGTGATCTTGGCTGGAATACCATCAATATTTTTATCAATTCATTGACCTTTTTGAAGTTTCGAGCAAAATCTTGTCATTAGGCTCGATGGTCATACCCGGGGCGAGTTCTACGGTACTGGCAGTAAAGACACGGTCAGCGCCGGAAATCGCTACGGTTCCTACATATTCGTTGCCGGTTCTGAAGATGAACGCTTTTTGACTCTTAAACGCAAGCCCGAACAGCGGGTCAATGTAAACAAGAATGTCTGATCCATTCTTTAGGTCAATGACGTATCCTGCCGCGCCGTTTTTTTCCGTTAGCGCACGGAAATATTGGCGGTTTCGATCAAGCAGGTTGTTCGCGGCATCTAAATCCGCAGTCAGTGCCGCATTCTCATGGATGAGTGTATTTTTCTCTTGAGTTAACGCCCGTTTTTCAGCGGATAAAGCTTCCTTGTCCGCAGTCAGCACCGCATTCTCATGGATGAGTGTGTTCTTCTCTTGAGTTAACGCTCGTTTTTCAGCGGATAAAGCTTCTTTGTCCGCAGTCAGTGCCGCTACATACGCGGACAGAGAAGCGTTGTCTGCTTTGACGGTTTCGGTTTCCCGCTCAAGCGCTTCGTTTCTTGCAGAAAGCTCGGTAATAGAAGCTTGCAATTCGGCGATTTGCGCCTCAAACGTTTGTTTTTGAGCGGCCATATTATCGGAAAGTCGCCGAATATCCCCGCCCGCGGCCCGCACTGTTTTATAGAAAAGTGCGTCCATACCCTTGATATAGGCAGGCGTGTTATTTTTCCAAGGAATAGTGAGCAATTCTGAAGAAAGGGCGTTCATATCGCGGTAAGCGACATTCATTTCAGCAAAAATTGTCAGTCTCTCATCGGACAGGGGTACCGCCGCATCCGGTGCGCTCGTGCCTTCTATGATAGCCGCATTCTGCGCATTGTTCCATGTTGGGTCAAGCGCCGCAATTTCCGCCTTGTATTTTGAAGCCACTACATCGACATTTTCCGACTGGGCCTGCAAGCCCGTTTTTTGAGACTCGGCGATTATAGCGCGAAGATTCGCTATAGTCTCCTCGTACTGAGCGCGCATTGTCTCTTTCTCATGCTCGAAACGCAGGTATTCGGCATTGGCGGTTTTTCGTTGTTCCTCGGCCTGCTCAATACGGGTTTTGTCAAAAGAGGCAAGCTGTATCCGGTATTCTTCGATCTTCGCGTTTAATATGCCTAGAGGCTCCACGTACTTCGCTCGTACATTGTCCCTGTCCACGTCTAGTTTCGTGTTCACACGGGCAATACGAACATTTTCCTCGTTACGCGGTAAGGAGAGAGAGCGAATGGTCACTCGCTCGGCTTCGGCGTTTGCCTCAAGATCGCTTAACTCCAGAGATAATTCGCCTTCAAGCGCAGATTTTTCCACAAGTGCACTTTGGTAAGAAGACTCAATACGGCTCGCCATATCGAGAATATTCTTGAGATTCAAGTCATCAAAAGTACTGATGCTCTCCGGCACACTCCGCGTCTGCCTACTGATAATCCAGGTTGTGATAAAAAGCCCGCACACAGTCACAGTAATGACTCCTATTATAGTCAGAATAACGGACCACGAATGGTTCTTTTTCGCCTTAGAGAATTCTGCCTCAACATCATAGATATCCGGTGCACTACCCTTGAGTATCTGCATAGTATCTTCGCGGAAAAAAAGACGCGTTTCACTATCCACAAAATCAAAACCGGATACAGCCGTACGTGCGGTTATTTGTTTGTCATCGTCCATATTCCATTCCATCCTTCGGGAACTTCCCGTCTTTCAACGCGCTGTTTAAATACCTCGGCAACCGGAATGGTCAGCGAGTTGAAACCGGCGCGCGCTGCATCCCAGTTTCCGTCATAATAGTGGAATAACGCCTTTTCAAAGGACTCCCATTCGACTATCTCTTTGTCTCCGGACCTATCTAAAACCAAAGGGAAAAACACTTTTTTCCCTTTGGTTTTGCCTTTCACCTGCACCGTGTCGATCTCGAAGAAACGGAAACGGTCGGTTTGTCCTTCAATTTCGTTTTTCACGTATTCTGAAACAATGACCGGAAGCTGGTACACGCGGGTCAGACCTTCGATGCGAGAGGCGGAATTTACATTGTCCCCGATGACCGTGTTTGTCATACGCTCATTGGAGCCTATGGTACCATAAAACACCGTGCCTCCATCTATGCCCACGCCTATGGCGAGCATCACCGCCTTGAATACTTCTTCCTCCCGTGGTGTCAGTGAGCGGGAACTTTCAATCACCTTACGGCTCTCAAGCATACCGTTTCGCAGTTCTGATGCCGCGTCTTGCAAGTCCCAGGCCGAGAGCAGAGCCGCAAGAGACTTATTCTGTTTCGTTATCTCTTCATCCGCACCGTAGACCGCGAGCAGGGCATCTCCGATGATGGAACCAACGATACCGCCCTTGTTATGTATGATACGAATTGCGCTGTTGTAATGCAGGTTGAGCAAGTCGATGATGTCGTTGCCGAGCGTTTCTGTCATATTGGTGAAACTACGAATGTCGGTGAAAAGTACGGTCAATTCCCGCTGTTCGCCTTCGAGATTCACGGTACGATCCCGATACGCCTTGTTCACCACGTCGCGAGACGCGAACTTACGGAAAATGCCGAGCAAGTTGTTAATGGATGACGCGAGTGAGTTGAACGAAACACCTAAATACGTGATATCATCGGCCGGAGCTTCCTTCATATCTATGAGGGTAAGCTCCTGTTTCTGTTGCATATCATAAAGAGAGCGACTTATAACCTGGACAAAGCGAAGGATACGGAGGAGAGCAAAGAAACTCACGGTCATAAAAACCACGGTCAACGCCACGATGATAATGACTATCCGCTTAAAAACTTTGTTTGATTCACGCATAAGGTCTGCCATTAAATCGGCGCGGATCAGAAACACGCCCCAATCTTCGTGGTACTTGTAGACCCCGAAGTATTCACCGTTCGGCGTGTCGAAAAAACGCGATCCTTCATCTATTCCGTTTTTCTTAGCCTCGACTATTTCGCCTAATAGTTTCTTATCGAGCAATCGTTCAGTAGTCGCTCCTGCGGTCTTGAAAAGCAGTTCTCCTGATGGAAACACACCTACAGCCCAACTTCCGGGATGCGCCATACTTTTTTCTGCGGCGCGGGCGATAAAATCCGTTACTTCCTGTTTGTTCCCCGAAAACAGGAATATTTGATATTGGTTTCCCGCATTTATGTAAATCTCTTTCAGTTCCCGCGACAGCAATCGACTATTCATTTCCATTGTCTCCCTACGAACAAGAGAAATGGTCAAATAATTAGTAGCAAAATTTGAAATCAACAACAGAACAGATACGATAATCACTATCTTTGTAGAAATGGGAACTATAGAAGTATCACCAATTTTTTGAAACAGCCCTCTTTTTTTATCGCGTTCCATACGTATATTCTATACCTTCTCAGAAAAAAGTCAAGGGATATACAAACGAAAGCAAGGAATATTCTTCATTCTATTCCCTCTAATAAGGTCTTGTCATAATTCGTATTTTAACTTATTATTTAATCATGGCGGTTTTTAACTTTACTGTGCTTGATCTTATCGACATAGACCTTAAAGAGCATAATTCGCTTGACCTTATCTGCCTTGGGGGGAGGAAGGGTCTGAACCGGTACATACCCACTCCGGAGCTGAATAGACCCGGACTCGCGCTGTCCGGATTTTTCGAATTATTTGCGTATCAGCGCGTCCAGGTGTTTGGGCGTGGAGAAAACGCCTATCTGGAAAAACTCATGCGGGAGGAGAAATTCGAGAGTATTCGTGAGATGTTTACCTATGCCATTCCGTGTTGTATTTTTACCTGCGGGCAATATCCCAACGCCTTCTTTTTCACCGAGGCGGAAAAAAAAGGTTGTCCGGTACTTCAGACCACGCTCAACACGTCTGAATTCGAGTCGCGTCTGATTCGCATATTATCGAATATTTTTTCGCCGCGTAAGAGCATTCACGGAGTTTTGATGGAGGTGTTCGGACTCGGTGTGCTCCTCACCGGCGATTCCGGCGTGGGAAAGAGCGAAACCGCCTTGGAACTCATCAAGAAAGGGCATAGGCTTGTCGCGGATGATATCGTTGATATTCATTGTATAAATGGCAACATCCTTATGGGCATGGGGGGTAATAAAATCATTGGGCACCATATGGAAATACGCGGTCTCGGAGTCATTAACATCACGCACCTTTTCGGCATAGGGGCAGTACGCGACCAAAAACAGGTACAACTGGTGATAGAACTCGAAACGTGGGAGCCGGACAAAAACTACGACAGACTCGGTCTCGACAAAAAAACAACTGAAATTCTGGGAGTGAGCGTAACCAAAGTAGAAATTCCGGTGAAAATCGGGCGCAACGTCCCAGTTATAGTGGAGACTGCGGCTATGAATGAACGGCTCAGGAAGATGGGCTATGACGCGGCAAAAGAATTCAATCAAAACATTATGAAATGGCAGGAAAGCGGAACCGCCAAATTGGTATATTTCGGTGAAGATATTATATAAGAAGCCGTCTCAAAAAATATGATAGAATGGCAGGAAAATATGGAAAGAACTATCATCGTTTCAAACAGAAGCGGACTTCACGCCCGCCCTTCTGCAATGGTCGTGCAGTTACTCAAAGACTTCAAGGCAAATGTCTTCATTGAATGTGGAAGCGAAATCGTAAACGCAAAGTCAATCATGGGGCTTTTAACGCTCGGCGCAAGTTACAAAAGTTATCTGAAGGTAACCGCCGAAGGAGAAGACGCAGAACAAGCTTTGGATGCTATAGCAAACCTCTTCGATTCAAAATTTGAAGAAGAATAATTCGTCTTCGTTTTTCGACGAACAAAGAACCTATAACAAATAATAAAGACAACTTTTTTTTATTTCCGATAAGTCGATGTCATCAAATTCTTTGCCGATCATACTAGCTGTATTTTTGTCGTTTATTTTAATGATTCGCGCGCCGCACTCTATTCCTAATTTGTGAAAAGGAATCTTGATAGGCTCTCGCGTTACGTCTAAAAGCGCGGCAGTATGAGTGCCGTGTCATCCTCTGCGTCGAATTTAGATGTCATAAAATAAACAAACGCCAAATACATGTTCTGCACCGGCCTCTTTGAGTGCCGCGGCGCACGCATCCATTGTGGAACCGGTAGTAATCACATCGTCAAACAAGATAGATTCTTTCGGTGGCTGTTTAAAGCATTTTATACGATTCAAGAGATTAGTACGGCGCTCTTTGCCGTCAAGTTCTTTTTGAGACTTTGACGGCAGACGTTTGAGACATCTTTCAATATTGATGCTCTTTATTTTTTCTAACTTTTGCGCTAGACATTCAATCTGGTCAAATCCTGTCTGTTTGATTTTTCCAGGACGTGGCGGAACCGGTATCAAAACAGGAGTTTTTAACAGTCCTTCTGGGAAAAGGGCAAGTCCTTCAAGCAGCTTTTCAGTTAGAAAATTGCCGATGCAGGATCTCTTGCCAAATTTAAAAGCCATAAGCAATTTTCGATACTTACCCGTATAAGGGAATAGGACAATAAGTCTATCAAAGTGACGCATTTTACGCGCTTCGCCGTCTCTGCATTGGAGGCAAAGTTTTATTTCGGAAATGAGAGGGCGTCCACATAGCTCACAGCGCGGATCTTTGTCTATGATTAAGTCATTCCTACAATCTTCACATACACCGAACCATGCGTCTTCTGTACTAATAAGGGTATTGTTACAGGAGGGGCAATAGAGGGTAAGGAGGAGAGATTGGAGAAGCGGAGGGATTTGGGATGGGTGCATAATAAAGATAAGGCACTGGCGTGGGGATTGCTTGAGAAATACTTGGAGGAAT
>JAIRNA010000145.1 GCA_031258305.1 Treponema sp.
TGGAGGAAACCAGCGAGACCACGCTTGCCGGCGGCGTAAAGGTTTTCAGTCAGATAACGGAACCGGTGAGGATTTATTGGAAAGACCGCAGAGCCGCCTGTGAAGCGGTGGTTCTCCCCAGTGAGGAAGATGTCCTCCTGGGCGCGCTGCCCCTTGAGGCGATGGATTTGATGGTTCATCCCCAAAGACAGGAAGTTATCGGCGCTCACGGCGACAAGATACGTAATGTGGTTAAGTAGCCGGGAACGCGGGAGTCGCCATTCGGAGCAACGGCAGCGCCCTCTGCTTTCGGCTTGTCCGCCCCTCGTGGGTGCGGCATGTGTGGGGGCGTCAGACACCGCGCCGTTGGCGGGTTTACCGGGTGTCAGACGCCGCGCCGTTTGTTGGTTTACCGGGGGAGGCGCTAGGCGGGAATACGCGCTTGTTCCCGAACGTCAGGGAGACTCTCCCGCGTGTCTGGGAGACATTCCTACCTATCCGGGAGACTCTCCCACAGGTCTGGGAGTCTTTTATACACACGCTGGAAGCTGTTCCCGAACGGCAGGGAGACTCTACCGCGTGGCCGGGAGCTGCTCCCGCAGGTCTGGGAGACTCTCCCACAGGTCTGGGAGTCATTCCCACATGTCCGGGAGTCTTTTATACACACGCTGGAAGCTGTTCCCGAACGTCAGGGAGACTCTCCCGCGTGTCCGGGAGACATTCCTACCTATCCGGGAGACTCTCCCACAGGTCTGGGAGTCATTCCCACATGTCCGGGAACGGCTTATCGTTTAGCTGGGTTACGTGCGTGTCTGATGCCGCGCCGCCCAAAAGCCCCCACAAGCAGGGGGCGGAGGATACCTTTTGTTGTGAATCACTGTTTGTCTCTTTACATGCATGTGCCTTTTTGCGCGAGCCGTTGTGATTACTGCGATTTTTATTCGACGCGGGCCGGGACTCTTGGGAGTAATTTTGAGGAAATACGCGAACGATTCGTCGATCGACTTTTGGAAGACGTCCGTTTACGACTTGAGGGGACAGCCTCTGTACCGACTGTGTACATAGGAGGCGGTACGCCTTCGATTCTACGGGAGAGTCTGGGGCGACTCCTTGAGGGACTAAGACGACTATTACCGAATATGCCGCTTGAGTTTACGGTAGAGTCCAATCCCGAGTCCGCGGACGAGTCTTTTTTCAAGACATGCTGTTCAAACGGCGTTACCCGCGTGAGTCTCGGAGCCCAGACGTTTTCCGAAAAATCGCGTAAAGCGGTGAACCGACTCGGAGACGCGGATGCCATTCGGGAGAGCCTTGCGTATGCGAAACGTTTTTTTCCCCACGCCTTTTCGGTAGACCTTATCGCAGGACTGCCGTTTCAGACCGCGGCGGTTATACAAAACGATGTTGAACAAGCCCTCGCCTTTGAACCGGCTCACATCTCCCTCTACAGCCTGACCCTTGCCGAAGGGACGCCGCTTGAGAAGAGAATAAGAAAAAACGCAGATTGCTTCCAAAGAATCGACGACCTATGGCTTTTCGGTAGGGATTTACTCGAACAGTCGGGATATATGGCGTATGAAATCTCCAATTTCAGCCTCGAAGGGAAGGAATCTTTGCACAACAAACGCTACTGGCGTATGGAAAACTGGACGGGTGTAGGTCCTTCGGCATCCGGAACCGTGGTTGATGATGAAACCGGAACCGGCGTCCGTCTCACCATTAAGCCAGATATAGCCCTTTATTTGAAGAAAACGGAGCAAGATACGGAATATTTGGACAGGGATACACTCATAAAGGAGAGTCTGCTCATGGGATTCCGCTCTCTCGATGGACCGGATGCGGCTTTGTTCTTAAAACGTTTCCATAAGCCAATCACGGCTTTCATTCCCAGGACCATAGACGCATGGCGGAATAAAGGACTCTTTGAACAAAACCGCATTGCCCTCACGAAAGAAGGACTTCTCTTTTTAAACCAATTTCTCGTGGAGGCTTTCCGAGAAATTGGCGGTTGATCGAAAAACATCACAGTTTTGTAAAGCGTGAATCCGCAGAAGGCGGCGCCGGCGCGCCGCAAACGATCCTACGATAATACAACGAGATTAAACAGAGCTTGCGGCATTTGCTGGTTTTTGCTATTATAAGCCATGGATGTCTTATTTTTGACGATTGTTTTGTCATTCTTGCCGATTTCGGAACTGAGAGGCAGTATTCCCTACGCCCTCTATAACGATGTGCCGTGGTTTATCGCGTATCCGCTGTGCGCGGCGCTCAATGCACTGGTAGCGCCAGTGTGCTGGATCTTCTTGGGGACCCTCCATAAGTTGTTCCTTAAAATGGAATGGTATCGGCGTTTCTTCGAGCGGTTCATCGAAAAAGCCCGCGCCAAACTCGCGGAAGGCGTGAAAAAATGGGGATGGTTCGGCGTGTCCCTGTTTGTGGCGATTCCCCTGCCGATAACAGGCGCATGGACAGGCACACTCGGAGCGTGGGTTCTCGGCTTAAGCAAACGGAAAACTATGCTCGCGGTTGCCGTCGGGGTCTTGATAGCAGGCGCTGTCGTTACATCGGTCGTTATGTTCGGCGTTCAAGCTCTGCAAATCTTCTTAAGAAAATAAAAACCGTCTCCGACTTGTTTTAAAATGCCGTATTATGTATAATAAATTGTTCCGGCGCCTTTATTGCCGGGTAAGATTTAGGGGTTCTAAAGACGGGGGAGACGGTCATATAAGGACCCGCCTTCAAAAATGGTCTTTAGAACGCTGGATTTTTAGGAGAGGATATGCCTAAATGGTTGGAAGATGCGGTTTTCTATGAAATTTATCCGCAAAGTTTTTACGATTCTAATGGGGATGGAATCGGTGATATTGAAGGAATCATTCAGAAACTCGACTACGTGAAAGATCTAGGGTGCAATGGAATCTGGCTTAATCCGTGTTTTGATTCGCCCTTTAAAGACGCGGGCTACGATGTGCGGGACTACCAAAAGGTTGCCCCGCGCTACGGAACAAACCAGGACTTGTATCGGCTTTTCGAAGAGGCGCACAATAAGGGTATACGAGTGATTCTGGACTTGGTTCCTGGACATACTTCTGAGGAACATACATGGTTTATGGAAAGCAAAAAACCAGAGGAGAATATATTCTCGAATCGTTATATCTGGACGGATTCGTGGTTCAAGCGTCCCGAAGGATTCGCCTTCATCGGGGGAGAAGCGGATCGGGACGGGGCATATATTCTTAACTTCTTCAAGTGTCAACCCGCGCTTAACTATGGTTTCCTGAATGTGAAGGAAGGATGGCAGTTGCCGCCCAATCATCCGGACTGTATAGCCACGCGGGAGGCGCTTATGAATATTATGCGCTTCTGGCTCCAACACGGCGCGGATGGATTCCGCGTTGATATGGCGGATTCGCTTGTCAAAAACGACGATGCACTCAAGAGCGGTACAAGTTCGGTCTGGAAAGCCGTCCGTGCTATGCTCGACAAGGAATTCCCTGAAGCATTCATCGTTTCCGAATGGAGCTCTCCTGACCTCTCCCTTAAAGCAGGTTTCCATGCCGACTTCCTCCTTGACCATGAGGATAGCGGGTACAAGAGTCTGGTACGGAACTACAAGATCGATCGACAGACACGTAAGGTCGTGAACGATATAAGTTTTTTCAAGAAAGACTGCCACCACGATATCTCGAAATTTCTGTCCCAGTACCTGCCGTGGTATGAAAAGACCAAAAACGACGGGTACATCAGCCTCATTACCGGCAACCACGACACCCCGCGCATCAGCCTGAACCTCGACCGCCGCGAGCTTGCCCTCGCCTACGCGGTGCTGTTCACTATGCCCGGTGTGCCGTTCATCTACTATGGAGACGAAATCGGCATGGAGTATAACATCGACCTGCCAACAAAAGAAGGCGGCTACACCCGCACCGGTTCCCGTACGCCTATGCAATGGCTGCGTTCGGGGTTGAACGCGGGCTTCTCCACCGCGCCAGCCGACAAGCTCTATCTGCCTGTTGATATCCGCCCAAACGCCCCCTATGTCGACTCACAGCAAGCGGAACCCTCTTCCCTTCTCAACATCGTAAAAATTTTACTCCGCCTACGCCATGCCGAATCGGATTTACAGGCGATACCCAACTTCGAACTCGTAAATAACAAAGAGTTTTTCAACGACACACCCCGTATTCCCTTTGCTTACAAGCGGGGAAATTTAGTCTGTGCAGTGAATCCGCTCTCGATCAGAGCAACATCCCACATTTCTATACTCGGAAGCGAAAATTTGACCGCCACTCTGAAATATAAAAAGATCTTCTCCATCGGTAAATGTACCCTCATGAATGGCGGATGTATTATGGAGCCGCAGAGCTTTGGAATATGGAGGATAGTATGAGCAAAGAGCATGGGAGGAGTAACCATAAGAACGATGACCGTTAAATTGTCTAACGAAAAACTCATTCTCTCTGTCATTCTCGGTTCCATTTCGCTTTTTATGGCGATTTCCCCGTTGTCCGCAAAACCTGTGTATGAAGAGACCAAATCCAAAAGTTCGGTCGTCATTCACTATTACCGTTACCGCGGCGACTACGACGGATGGAACTTGTGGGTATGGACGAACGGCCGCGGGAAATCCATTGCCTTCGGCGCTCCAGATGCAGACGGTTTCGCGGCCGCATCTGTTGAATACGCGGAATTCGGTATGCTCGTGAGACGGAGCGAGAAGGAGAATGATTGGATTGAAAAAGACGGCGACAGTGACCGTTACATAAAAAACACAAAGAATGAAAAGAATATGGAGGTATGGATTTTGCAGAATGATGATTCCATTTACATGGAGAAACCTGAAATTCCAGGTCCCGCGATACTCTTCGCGGTCGCGGATGATCCCCATACGGTACTACTTACCCTGATTGAAGCGCCGGACAACTACGACCGTTTCGGCGTGTTTGATAGTAGCGGCGTAAAATTGTATGGCAAGTCCGAAAAAGGCAAGGCTGACCATGAAGTCGTGATAATTCTCACCGAAAACGCCCTTGACGTGGAGACAATTTACACGGCCACGGACGAAAGCGGCGTGTTTTCTCCAAAAGAAATCGTTATGCGAGGTATATTGGACTCTTTCTTTTATGACGGAGACGACTTAGGGCTTACCTATTCGGCGGGACGTTCCCTTTTCAAGGTATGGTCGCCCCAAGCGGTTTCTATGTCTACGGCTCTGTTTGACGGACCGGGAACCTACAATGCAAACGGTAAGGTTACGGACAATTCTGACGCTTTGTTTATCCCTATGCAAAAAGATACGGAAACCGGCGTATGGACGGCGTCCATAGCGGAGGATTTAAAGGGTAAATTCTATCTTTTTCATGTGGAATTTGCGGATGGTGAGAAAACATTTGTCCCGGATCCTTACGCGAAAGCTGTTTCCCCTAACGGTCAGCGTATGGCTGTCGTTGATTTGGCCGAAACTAATCCACCGCGGTGGACCGCGGACAAGCCGCCGCTCGGTGCGTTCCAGGATGCAGTTATCTACGAGCTTCACACGCGGGATTTCTCCATTGACGAGGACTCAGGTATGGTTCACAAGGGAAAATTCCTCGCGTTCACCGAGACTGGAACCATAAATAAAGATGGATCGCGTACTGGACTCGACCATCTTAAGGCGCTGGGCGTTACCCACGTCCATCTTTTGCCGTCATTTGACTTTGCGTCTGTGAACGAGGCGGTTTTGGATGGGCGTCAAGCGTCCAATCAAAATTTCTTCAACTGGGGCTATGACCCCCAGAACTACAACACGCCGGAGGGGTCGTATTCCACGGATCCGTGGAATCCTACGGCACGCATTGTTGAATTCAAGCAAATGGTACAAGCTTTTCACGACGCGGGTATACGAGTCGTGATGGACGTGGTCTACAATCATACATTCCAAGTGTCCGGCGGTCCCTTCGGCGCGACGCGGAACTATTTCTACCGCACCGACAAGCTGGGAAGGCTGACCAACGGTTCCGGGTGCGGTAACGAGGTTGCGTCCGAGCGACCTATGATGCGAAAATTCATCACGGATTCCGTGCTTTATTGGGCAAGAGAATACCGCGTCGATGGGTTCCGTTTCGACCTTATGGGACTCATCGATATTGACACTATGACGAATCTTACCGAGGAATTGAGGTCCACGGTTGACCCAAGCATCATCATTTACGGGGAGCCATGGACAGCAGGGTACTCGCCGCTGCCGACGGATAAACAGTCGGTCATTGGCAGGCAGAAAGGATTAGGTTTTGCGGTGTTCAATGACCGACTGCGGAATATGCTCAAGGGTGGAAGCGATGACGACTCGCGGGGTTTCGCAAGCGGCGCAACCGGGTGCGAGCAGGGAGTCGTGCAAGGCGTGAGAGGGTCGGTGAACGACTTCACCGCCCGCGCGGATGAGAGCATCAACTATGTGACAGCCCATGACAATCTCAATCTGTGGGATAAATTCGCCTTTTCTTTCGGCGCGAAGAATTTGGCAGACTCTCCCTACGGCTTAATTGACCCGAAGAAGGATCTGTTTGAAAACGACCCGGTCCGTGCCGCCCTGCTGTCAAACGCGGTTGTGCTTACCGCTCAAGGCATCCCGTTTTTCCAAGCCGGAGACGAATTCCTTCGAAGCAAGTTCGGGGACCCCAACAGCTATTCAAGTCCAGATTCCGTGAATCAAATCCGATGGGAAAACGCCTCCAAATACAAGGCTATTGTCGATTATTATACTGGGCTTATCCGCCTGCGGAAGGAGCATCCGGCTTTCCGTATGAACGAAAGCGCTGATATAGAAAAACATATCGGTGTTACCCATGATACCGAAGCTATCTCCGCTGGCGTTGTAAGTTTTTTATTGAAGGATAATGCCAATGGAGACTCGTGGCGGGATATCTTTGTGGTCTATAACGGTTCCGAGCAACTCCAGACCGTAGCCCTGCCGGAAACAGCCGCGGTCTGGTTTCAAGTCGTTACTGACAAGAAGGCGGGTGTAGAGCCGCTTGCCGAGGTTCAAGGGCAGATAACCGTGCCGCGTTTCTCCGCGGCTGTGCTGTATGCGCCGTAAAGAGAAAGCTATGAGCACAGAAGAACTTTTTGAGAAGGCGCGGGAGGCGGCGCTGTTTGCCTATGCGCCGTATTCAGGATTCAGGGTAGGGGCGGCTTTGATTGCCGATGACGGAAGTGTGTGGACTGGGTGTAATGTTGAGAACCGCTCATTTGGACTGACCGTGTGTGCGGAGCGGAACGCGGTCTTTCAGGCGGTAGCTAAGGGACGGCGTTTGTTTACAGCTATCGCCATAGCGACGCTTGATTCCGAATCGCCGGTTGGACCCTGCGGCGCATGCCGTCAGGTTCTGAGTGAATTCATGGGCGTAGATGCGGTTGTCTTCTTTGGCGGGACCGGCGCTGAACGCGTGACCACAACCATTGGACAACTTTACCCTTTCGACTCCCTCCACGAACTCGCGCGTTAGCGCGGCGTTTGCGGCGGCGCCGAGCGCATACAGGCGTGTGTTGCGTTAATATATCTCAAAATCAAAAACTTTTATTAGCGACTTACCCGACTCTGTTTCGCTTCCTCTTTCAAAGACTAAAAATATTATATTTGGTTTGTTAAATCTTACTCTTTTCCCCCATTCCGGCTGCCGTAATCGCGAATAAGGAATATCTATCGCTAAAACTCTACCCTGTCTAGCTGTTATTGTTACTTGATAATGAGCGTAGTCTATATCTGTCTCTGTTGTGCCTATTTTAAAAAACCATTTTCTCCCGTCTCCTAATATTTTGAATCTCACTCCTGAGCCGCTTTTCAGCTTTTGTATAACCGTTTCATTCTTTAATATAAATTGTCCATACTTCCAACCGCTCTTCCGCATCAACTCTACCTCTAAATTTAATACTTCCTTTTCTTGTCCTTCAATATATTCTCTCGTGGTATTCATTTTTACCGTTGAATTATTATTGTAAGTCTCCCATCCCGCACTCGGTAATATGATTGAATTCGTACCTGGAGTAGTATCTTTGGCCGGCGTTGATGGGGATGGCTTCGTTATAGGACCGACGTACGCGGTTCCGGTCAACGCGGCTAATCGGCTGTCTTGTACCACGTCTACGTTCTGCATCCCCTGTATCTGAGCCGTCTCTACCGCTATAGCGCGGATTCGCAATCGGTATGTATTGCCTATTGCGGTTATGGCGCCGGAAATAATTGTTTGAGCGCCCAGCTTTTGTCCAATAGATTGCGCGGTCTCATCGCTTACTTCTCCTGATAATTGAAAGTCCATCTCCTGCCGTATGACTTCCAGATTCCGCCTGTCTACTACTGTTAAAGTCCCCTCGTTTACGATATAGCCGATTAACTCTTCTATGATATATTCGGACAATTGAGGCCAATTAGAAGTGAAGTTCAACACCACGACTTTTGACTTCGGCGGAATTCTACCGTTCAAATAAGCCGTTGAGTTATTAAGAGCGGTATCGAGGGTGAGAGCGTTTTGAGAGAAGATAAACATAGGGATGAAAAGAAGGACGGCTAATATTACAGATTTATTCATTATTCACAACTCCTTTACAGTATTTTTCTATAAAAATTGCGGCTTTGTCAATATTTTTAGCGGAATACCGCCTAACGGTTTACAACATCGCCCCCGAAGGGGCGCATAAACTATTAGGCGAAACGGCATTTATGCTCCACTCCAAGTCCTTATTGCGTTACAGATTCAAATACGCTTTCCATATCTCCGTAGCATTTTGGACGTTTGATATGAAGAATATCTCGTTGTTTGCTCCCCACGTCGGTGAAAACACGTGTACGTTCCCACTGGTCAACTGTGTTAAATTCGTCCCATCTGAGTTCATCAGAAATAAATGCTGCCGCCTTTCAGATATATTGACTTTACTACGTGTGGTACTTGCAAGTCTGCCAAAAAATCCGCCTTTCGTTTCCGTCTTTGTTGAAATGGACGCCAGGTGCACGTCAATACCTTTTGAGAATAAAATATACCGCCCGTCCGCTGAATAACTCGGTCTGAAGCAACTCTCAGCTATGCCGTCCTTTTCATTGATAACCGCCGCGTATATTTGAGTTACCTGATTGCTTATGATGTCCATTTCATATACGCTGCTTGGATAAAAGGTTCTATTGCCCCGCTGTTCTTGGGTTCGTCTAATGAAAACGAACTTTGAGCCGTCAGGGTGCCAGCTTGGCTGTTCGCCTTCGCCTAGGATGGTGATTTGGGTTCCGTTATCTTTCAGGCTTGCCAACTGTCTGACTCCGCCAACCAGTGTGTCGCAAAGAATCATATCTCCCCGCACGCTTGGATTTGCGTCCGCGTCTCCAACGCTTATTCTGCTAATGTAGGTCTTGCCCCCGCCGGCGATGCTTGATTTTACCAACTTGCTCCCGCTTCCTTCGTAGGCTACATAGGCGAAGCCGCTGTTATCGTCAAACCAGACAGGACCATACGAGGGGTCGTTCACCAACGGCGTCTTGGCGGAGATGTTTACGTCTCTCAAAAGCATTATGCGGAAATCGTTAAGATACAGGGTTACATTGGGGTCTGTTTCATTCGCTTCGCAATACAGTAGTTTTGTGCCGTCAGGTGAGACCCGTACCGACGACTTACGGAATCGATTATCTGTGACTCTTGTTACGTTTTGAAGAGTCGAAGATGCTACGGTAATGGTAACATCGGTCGCTTGGGTGACACACCCAAGCGAGCTGATTATGAATAGGGCGGCTCCAGCCACCATTCCTCGTTTAAATATATTCATTCTCTATACCTCTGTATATTTTTGCGGCTTTGGGAAAAATGGGAAAATCTCAAAAGCCGCTTTGTTTACAGCCATAGGCTGTTTTAATACTTCGCACGGGGTATTGTTCGAAAGGATGTTCCACTGTCCCTTCCCCCCTTTTGTACGCAATATTGCGCGTACCGCAACCGCTATCAGAATCCTAGACCTATGGATGGGGTAATCATCGTTTCCCCGCCGCCCAAGAACTCATAGGCGACTTGGAGTCGTATATACAAGTACGTACTTCCGCCGAAGCTAATATCAGCGGTTATGTTGCCTCCTACTCCGATATTGAAGCCCCGCCCCGCCGCATCGTCTCCGAAGAAGAAAGGTTCAATCACGTAAAGACCGACCGCTATCGGCAAGGCGAAAGTTCTATCCCCTATAACATTAAAAACAGGTCCAGTCAATATGTCTACGACAATAATCGATACGCTTTCATAAGAGGCGTACAGTATATTCCCATAAGTTCCCCAACCGATTACGTCAGAGAAATACGATGTTCCTGCGATATTCAAGCCCCCGCCGGATATGCTCGCGCCGTCTGATGAAGCAAAAAAACCGGATGCCCCGATTTCAAAGCCTTGTGCAAAACAAATTCCAGAAGCCGCCAGGAAAACTAACAACGCCAAACCAAATTTTCTTTTCATAATACACCCTCCATTGTACATAAACAACGCGCCATACGAATATTTCGCATAGCGCCTTTCGGCGGCGGCGTCCCACAGGCAACGCCTGTTTTTACGGAACGCCTTCCGCCTTGTACGCAAGACTGCGCGTACCACATATCCGTTGTTTATGGTGTCAGACACCATTCATGGAGTTTTGCCTATGGCAAAACTCCGAAGCTAAACGGCGCAGCCGTTTAGCCGCCTATACGAAGCGGAGATTCATTCGACTAGGGAGCAAATATTGCAAAGCTTCCCTTATTTGAATTACTATCACCATACGGCCTAACCTTTACATAATATTTGCCTGACCAGTTTGTAAATTGTATATAATCCTGCAAATGGTTACCGTTAACACCGTTACCAACATCTATCCCTGATAAAGGAGTGCCATTAGCCGCATATACAAGATTCTCATTACTATTATAAACATCGATCACAATATCAGCGGTATACACTGAATTATAATACCTGTCAGAAGCACATAGTATACCGCTCCCGTTTTTTGTAAACGTATACCAGACTGCATCCAAACCAGACGGAAACGATCCTGACGTGCCACTGGAAGATATTGTAATTGCATTTGAAGGAGAAGAACCAGCAATAGAACCAGAAGATGTCGTTGCATAATCATAGTCTGTAGATTTTGCGCTTTCTTCGTAGTCATTATAAGCGGACACCTTATAGTAATATGTCGTGCTTGCCGACAACCCGGTGTCTGTATACGAAGTAGATATTGACGTTCCTATCAGAGAGTACGTACCGGAAGAACTGCTTGAGCGGTATACAAAATATCCGCTTGCGCCGGAGACCGAATTCCACGACACACTGATACTACTTGAAGACACTGCCGAAGCGTATACAGAAGAAGGCGCGGACGGCGCTGACCCGCTCTGTCCACTATTGCCAGAAGATGTCGTTGCATAATCATAGTCTGTAGATTTTGCGCTTTCTCCATAGCTGTTATAAGCGGATACTTTATAGTAATATGTCGTGTTTGCCGACAATCCATTATTTGTATACGAGGTAGATGTTGACGTTCCTATCTGAGAGTACGTACCGGAAGAACTGCTTGATCGGTATACAAAATATCCGCTTGCACCGGAGACCGAACTCCATGATACGCTGATACTGCTTGAAGACGCCGCCGACGCATATACAGAAGAAGGCGCGGACAGCACTGACCCGCTCGGTCCGCCAGTGTTAGTTCCATCGTCAGTATCGCAGCCGACTAATACTAATCCGAATGTCAGCGCCAGTGCCAACATTCCCGCCAAAAACAGTTTTCCTTTCATAACTGTCCTCCTAAAAGAAATTGAGACATTATGCCTACGACAAATTATCAACACTCGTCTTGCATAACCACACGCCATACGAACCTTTCGCATAACGCCTTTCCGCGGCGGTTCCCACAAGCAACGCCTGTTTTTACGGAACGCCTTCCGCCTTGTACGAAAAAATTTTATTTATTATATGTATAACCATCAAGAATTAGACTACTCCCCTCTAAAGAATAGGAATAAGTGTAATAACCATCTGCATCTACCATAGCGCCACACACTTTGAACAAAAATTGTGGGCTTAATGCGATGAGCAACCCCAGCGCGACAGTGACGACGCCGCTTGTGATACGATTTTTCATGGTTTCTCCAATCTAAACATGTTTCTCAATCTGGTTTTAAAAAATGTCCAACAGGAAGAGCCAAGCTCTAGCCTGGCGCTCCCTGCCGGACGGAACTAAGACGCGGCGCTAATCAGCAATCGCAATTCTCATAATAGTATGCGTCACAACCTGATCTTCCGCAGTACTCATCGCCAGTAGTACAATCGTTTATTTCATTGCACGTTTTCCCGCCGCCGCCGTCTCCTCCTCCGTCGTCATCCTTGCATCCAACTAACACTACCCCGAATGTCAGGATAATCCCTAACATCCCCGCCAGAAACAGTCTTCCTTTCATAACTGTCCTCCTAAAAGAAATTGAAACGTTATGCCTACGACAAATTATCAACACTCGTCTCGCATAACCACACGCCACACGAACCATTCGCATGGCGCTCCATTTTTCGGCGGCGGTTCCCGCAGGCAACGCCTGTTTTTACGGAACTCTTTCCGCCTTGTACGCAATACTGCGCGTACTACATATCCGTTGTTTATGGTGTCAGACACCCGCTCACAAACCACCGCGGAGACAAACACCTATTCATGGAGTTCCGCCTACGGCGGAACTCCCAAGCTCAACGGCGTAAGCCGTTGAGCCGCCGTGCGCTCAATACTGCGAGCGCCGCAGTCGCTCTATCCACGGCGGCGCCCCGCCGGAACATACCCGAAAACCCCAGTCCATGTGAGTACTCACACCCAGTCCACGTGTGTCTTCACACCCAGTCCGTGTGTGTCCTCACACCTAGTCCACGTGTGTCCTCACACCTAGCCCATGTGTGTCCTCACACCTAGTCCGTGATTAGGACGCCTCCTTCACTACCAGTCCGCTCTTGAACGCTATGGTACGCGGCTCTTTCAGTAGACTGCTCCCGCTGCTGTACTGCGTCTTGATTTCCACAACCCACGTCCCGGCCGCCAACACAGGTATAACCCCTATCAGCTTCGCCGCCGTGTTCTCCGCAAGATGTCCGCCCACCTTCACCCGCAGGCTCGTATCCCCTTCAGACACAAAATAAATCCCCACCTCCGGATCCGTCCCGGCTATCTTGAGCTTGTGTCCCGCTATGCTGAACTGCCCGCC
>JAIRNA010000003.1 GCA_031258305.1 Treponema sp.
ACGTTTGCCCCGCGTTTCCAGAGGCGTATTTTGCTACTGGGTTATTTTGCCGTGCATCTCCCGCTTGTACAAGAAGTACAGGCGGGGGGGGGGGGTATAAATAAAGAGGGGGCTATAAGGATACTTGAACATAATACCAGACGTTATCATACGGTTTTTATCCTACGTTAAGAATGAAATATTGTCAAGAGCTTTTTTGTTTATGAATTATGGTTTTCCGCTAGACAGTCGCTGAAAAGCATTTGACCGTGCCGCGTGGGGGCATAGTTTGGAGGAATACACACCCGCCGAGTTGTAGCCTTTTTCTATCAATTCAGTCTACCGTCCGCTCTCCATCAGTAAATGTTCGATGCAATCCCGCACAGCCACCTCTACCTGCACCGCCTAAAATGATTTTACTTGTTTCAACAAATCCTCAACTGATACGCCGTAAGAAATCAGCTCCACGATTCTTTTCTCCTCCGCAATGTCCCTTTCTATCCTCGTCAACAACTCTTGTTCGACATCCTTCGGAATAATACAAACCGCTTCGTTATCGACAAATACCAAATCGTGAGGATCAACCGTGATGTCGCCGATAGTAACAGCAACATCGACGGCTTGGACGCGTCCTCTTCCTTTTATATCAACAGGCGTATACCCTTTTGCGACAATCGGCAGGCTGCAATCATTGTGAGTAAACACAGTGTCACGCGTCATACCGTCAATGACCACGCCCTCAATGCCTTGTCTGATACTCAGTCTTGACATCATTTCTCCGAAGTAAGCAAACTCATCACTTCCGGCAACTATCAAAACATCGCCCTTTTTAAGACTTCCTAAAAAAGACAGTCCAAGGTTTATATTTTCGTCTGATGTTTCAACGGTTTCTAAAAGGACAGTCCTCGCCCTGCCGATAAATCGCAAGATTTTTTGGTTGCGGGATAAGCCAGTCACTATTTGGTGCCGGAACCCCAATTTGTCCAAATTGTCCGAAAACAGGCCTGAACACAAGTCTTTTATATCCGGCATATTTGCGGTCATACAATTCGCCTTCCGTTAAGCGATATTATTTCGCTTACGCGTTTATAGAGTTCTTTATATTCTGCGATAGTCAACGCTTGCGCCTTGTCGCACAGCGCTTCATCCGGATTGCAGTGAACCTCGATTATCAGTCCATCGCAATCAAAGGCCGCCGATGCCAGCGCCAATTTGACTACAAACTTTGAATTGCCCGCCGCGTGAGAGGGGTCGAGTATAAGCGGTAATTTTGTTATATCTTGCATAACAGCGGCACCGCACAGGTCGTAAGTAAAACGCGTAGATGTTTCAAATGTCCGTATACCGCGCTCGCACAACATTACGTTTTGATTGCCGTTTGCGAGAATATATTCAACCATTCGCAAATATTCGTTGACCGTCGCCCCAAACCCTCGCTTTACTAGTACGGACTTTTGCGATTTACCGCTTCCGATTAGCAAAGAATGATCGTACAAGGCTTTTGCCCCGATTTGAATAATGTCAACACAAGACTCTACTGCTGCAAAGTTCATAAAGTTTGACACCTCGCTTATTATCAGCATACCATATTGAGTACGTACCTCGTCAAGCCATTTCAAGCCTTCCTCGCCGCTCCCTTGCCAAGCGTAAGGATCCGTTCTCGGCTTAAAACAGCCAGCGCGGAATATGTGAATACCAAGCTCCGCGAGTGATTCTGCGGTCCGCATAATTTGGTCACGGCTCTCCGCCGCGCAAGGTCCTGCCATCATCACAAACGTGTCTTTTGAAATCTCACATTTGGAATTAAAGGAAATATTTACAAAATCTCCCTCGTGTTTCTTATCAGATAACATTTTAATCCTCCTATCTCAATGAAATCGCGCCCTCAAACTCACCGTTATTTACAACCGGTATAACAGTAATCGGCCTACCTGTATCGGAAATTTTCTGATACAATTCTTCCAGCGTCAATCTCAAATCCGTGGTGAAACAATCGCGGTTCATCACTTGGCTTGCTGTGATGTCAAAAAACCCGCGCCCTAATTTCAGATATGCACGGCGAATGTCTCCGTCGGAGATCACTCCTTTCAGCTTGCCGTTATCGGCAACAAAGCACACACCGAGTCGCCCTCGGTTGATAGTGTCCATCACATCGAACAATTCAGCACCCGCTCCGACAACCGGGAGCGCGAACGGCTTAATAAGCAAGCGGGAAATCGGAATGTCGCGCTCACCGCCGTATTTCAAGGCAAATACAGTCGAATCAATGTTGGCGGCATTTTTTGCTAAGAATGAACCGGACACCACCATTTTCACTTTGTGTGCACTCATCTTTTTTGCGATACCGCTTTCTATGCCACCGTCGGCGTACAGGTTAAGCGTTGGATATTTTTCGTACAGCAAGTCCAACATATTGTAACTGCTGGTCTGAAACTTCGCGCCGGATACTCCTGGCTCAGAACACATCACAAGCAAGTGCTGTATGAAATCAAGATACGTGGTAATATCGTTAATGGCTGTGCTCGGCGTAACAGCCAATCCAACATTCCCTTTGAAATGTCTTGCGGTTTCCAATGCCGTTATCGGATCATCAAGGGCTTCGTATTGTAAGCTCAACATATGCGCTGTAGAGGAATTGAGCGTGGTAATCATTTCTTCGGTAATGTTTGGATATATAAGATGAATATCCAGTGGCAAATAAGAATTGTCGAACCGCAGAATATCACAGAACTTAAACTCGCCGCTATCATTGCCGAAGAGGTCAATATGCAGATAATCTACACCGGATTGTTTCAGTACTTTGGCATAGTCAAAGAACCCGTTTTTGACCGCCAGTATAGAACCGGAAATAAGCATAACTCACTCCTTGTCATATTTTCAGTAGAAGTCTCCTGACCCGCTCAAGGTCTTTCGGCGTATCTACCGAAATTGTTGCTGTATCTATCGGGAAAGCCCGAACGGGGATCTCGTTTTCCAAGAGTCGCATAAAGTCGTGTTCCTCAACTGATTCAATGTAACTCGTTCTGAGCGAACCGTAATTTTTCAGCACTTTGCGTGGGTACGCATAGATGCCTACGGATTTGTAATACGCGAAATCTACGCTCTCCTTTGGGTATGGTATCGCCGAGCGAGACGCGAACAATACTCTGTTTTCCGCGTTAGTGACGATTTTGATTATCGTGCTGTTGACAGCGTCAATCGGGTTTGTAATCGCCATTTTGAATGTAAACACCTCGTTGTCAACGCCCGAAGCGTTCACTATGCTGACCATTTTCCGAGCGGTGTTTTTTTCAAGCAACGGTTCGTCGCCTTGCACCAACAGGTAGTAGTCGGCGGCATATCTCGCCGCGACTTCCGTCAAGCGGTCAACCCCTGTCCTATGCGTGTCCGAGGTCATTATCGACGCAATATTGAAACTCTTGCAGGTTTCGATTATACGTTCATCGTCGGTGGCGACAACGACATCATCTAAGACTTTGGAAACTGTCTGGTACACCCACCAAATCATGGGTTTGCCGTGAATGTCAGCAAGCGGCTTACCGGGAAAACGGCTCGACGCGTACCGCGCCGGGATGACACCGATTATCTTCACGCCGCCCTCCTTTTGGAAAAGGAGAAGAACCCAGAAGAATATTTCAGCCATGCGCTACTCCTGTACCCGGCGGGGGGGGGGGGTATCTTACTAATTCTCGAACACGCTCTAAATCCTTATATGTATCAACCGAAATTGTCTTGCACTCAACCTTCAAGAATAGGACAGGTATACCGTTCTCAATAAATCGCAACAAGTCTATATCCTCTGCGGACTCAATTTCTCCGCGCGGTAACCCGGCGTATTCGTCTAACGCTATTTTGTTGAACGCAACTATCCCAATGTACTTTTTGTACTCAAAGTCAAGGGAACCTTTTGGGAACGGTATAGGTATCCGCGAAATGTATAGCCCCAAACCACGCTGCCCGACAACGACTTTTAGATTTGTCGTATCAATAGCATCAATGGGGTTTGTTATCCGAGAGTACAAACTCGCTACAAAAGGCTTGTCCTTAGTAAGGTTTCCGGGTATGACCGCCCTGATTGTAGCAGGGACAATCAAAGGTTCATCTCCGTTGATTTCCACATACAAATCCGCCCTTACTTTTTCCGAAACTTCGTGTATGCGGTCTGCCGGAGTCTGGTGCGTGTCTGAGGTCATAATGAACGGCATATCGTGTTCGCGGCAAACAGCGGCAATGCGCTCGTCGTCTGTCGCTACGTATACCTCGTCAAGCTCCGCAACCTTTTTTGCCTGCTGGTACACCCACCAAATCATCGGTTTACCTCCAATATCTAAAAGCGGCTTGCCGGGAAGTCTTGACGACGCGTACCGCGCGGGGATGACCCCGATTATCTTCATCTTTTCCATAAAACCACCTCCTTATGGAGTGTTGGAATGGACAACACGGCTTTGTTGGTATCGCACTGGGTGATAAAACTATCAGCCCATGTGCGAAGTTCGCTGTCTTTCGTCGTAATCATAGAGAACTCCTTCTATATACTGAAAAGATAATAATCCGTACTGGATTATCCCTGATAAAGGACAAACGAGAATTCTTCCGCCCCGCGGCTTTACTTGTACCGAACAAATCTTGAGACGCATGGAGTACATCTTGAGAAATGCGGCATAAATCTTTAGACGCGCGGCGTACATCTTTAGAAATGTGGAGTAAATCTTTAGACGCGCGGCGTACATCTTTAGAAATGTGGAGCAAATCTTTAGACGCGCGGAGCAAATCTTTAGACGCGCGGCGTACATCTTGAGACGTTTGCCCCGCGTTTCCAGAGGCGTATTTTGCTACTGGGTTATTTTGCCGTGCATCTCCCGCTTGTACAAGAAGTACAGGCGGGGGGGGGGGGTATAAATAAAGAGGGGGCTATAAG
>JAIRNA010000006.1 GCA_031258305.1 Treponema sp.
CTTGCTTATTTCTTGGCTTTCACGATTGGCGGCGGAGTCAGCCCGGAGATGTTTGCCGCATCATATATGAGCGCTTGGTACGCCAAATTCTTCTTCGGTCCATGGAACTTCATCTATACGTTGACGGGCGACCTCGGATACATCATCCCGGCGGCCATTGGCGCTGTCATCGGCGCTTTCATCAAGAAAGGCGGATATGAGGAGCGTCCGTACCTGCGCGAGCACGCAGGCGACGAGAGCTTCGACTATACGGCTCTGAAAGCCAAGAAAGCGGCAGCCGTAGCGCGGTAAAGAAGTCAAGGGATAATCTCCCTTCTTGTCATTAGAAGTTGGTGGAAGAACCGGGCCGGACCTTAGTCTGATTTGACCGGTTCTTCCAAAAGTTTATTCCAAACCAACCGGGTTTTGGAATAAACTCAAGGAAATGCTGATTAATTCCGTTCGTGGATGCGCGGGCGGATATGAATATTGCTCCGCAGAGCAAAAAGGAAAAGAAAATGGAGAAGAGTGAAGTTTTATACGAACTGTTCAAGGATTACGAAGGGGCCGACTGGCTTACGCATATCGAATCAGCTCCCTCGCCTGAAGCGCAAAAGAGAATGCCTGAGCTTATCGAGGAATTGAAGGATTATCCGATGGCGCCCGGCAATGAGCTATCATTTCTTGACGACAGTACGCCGGCAGGAGTTACCCGCGAGGACATTGACGCGCCTCACGGCCTGCACCTGTATCACTATGAGCCGCAGAATAAGAATCCCGCAGAGAGGGTAATCTTCTATGTCCACGGTGGCGGTTTTATGCGCGGCAACAAATGGTACTGTCGCTTTAACGCGGTCAATCAGGTAAAAAACCTTGATCTTCCCGTCTACGCATGCGAATATCGTTACACCCCTGAGAATAAATACCCCAAAGGCCTTGACGACGTAGAGTGGGGTTGGAACTATCTCGTGAATGATCTCGGCATTGACCCGAAAAAGATCATCACCATAGGAGATTCGGCCGGCGGGACTTACGAGATGGCTCTTATGGCGAGGCTCAAAAGACAGGGACGGGAACTGCCCGGAGGGTGCGTCTGCATTTCGACATTTCTCGATTTTTCGGCCGAGAGTCCGTCCTATACCCTCAATAACGGCATAGACCCATTGTTCTCGATAGACTTTCATGAGACTGCCAAGCTCTATCTCGAAGACCTCTCTCTGTTACATGACCCTGAAGTTTCTCCGAAATATGCGGATTTCACAGGATTCCCCGAAACGATATTCTTTGCGGATGACACGGAGGTCTTCGTTTCGGACGCGCTTATCGGGGCGGATAAGTTGCATAAACTCGGTATCCGTACCAAGGCGTATATAACGCATGGACTCACGCATGTATATGCATGCGAGATGCCCGAACTGCCCGAGTCACAGACTGCTTACAAACGTATAAGAGAGTTTTTCGGACTATAAAAAATAGAGCAATTTAACTGATGTGCAAAAACAATATGAATAATTCAAGGTGGCCGGTGGAGTGAAGGATGTCGTCCTGGTGTTGAGGTGGGGTAAAACAAATCGACATAAAATGAGAATTGTTTCTTTCCCTGCGTAGCACCTGTAAGCCGGCTACTATTTTTACTACCGATATTCCATACTCCCTACCCCCCCCAAAAAAAAAGCGTTCGGCAGGATTGTCGTGATTCTTATGTGTCCCATGGTATATGACGGCTATCATATATGATAGCCGTAAACCCCCATGCTTCAAGGCAGGGGCTTTACGGCGCTTTTAGGTAAACAAATTTTTTTAATTTTTTTAAAAAAGAGCTTGACAAAGGCAAAAGGGCGATATACAATAGATTCATGCGTGGACGTTCACGCTTATTTGTAATGGCGCGGCTGGTCCGAGGAAAAATCGTTCCTCCTTTCTTCTGATTTTCCAAGCCGAAATTGTGCGTGAACGTTTATGCAAATATTTTAAGGAAGGTCTATTATGGGAAAAACTTTTCTTGGGATAGAGCTTGGATCGACTCGTATCAAAGCTACGTTGATTGATGAAAAATATAAACCCGTAGCGTCAGGCATTTACGGGTGGGAGAATCGATTCGAAGATGAGGTCTGGACTTATCGGCTTAACGATGTATGGACAGGACTGAAAGCCTGCCTGCGGGACCTACAGCAAGACGCGGAGAGTCGCGGTGTATCTTGCAACGAGGTAAGCGCGGCCGGTGTTTCGGCAATGATGCACGGGTACCTGGCGTTTGACAAGAATGGTAACTTGCTCGTCCCGTTCCGTACATGGCGCAACACATCTTGCGAGAAAGCCGCGAAAGCGCTTACGGAAACCTTTGATTTCAATATTCCGCAACGGTGGAGTATCGCTCACCTCTATCAAGCGATTCTAAACGGAGAAGCCCACGTCAAGGAAGCCGCCTTTCTTACTACTCTTGCGGGATACGTTCATTGGAAATTGACCGGTCAAAAAGTTATCGGCATTGGGGATGCTTCCGGTATGTTTCCCATTGACGATAAGACAAACGACTACGATTCCGAAATGATGGAACGATTTAACACACTGGTAAAGGGGGAAAATTTAGGGTGGAAACTACGCGACGTTTTACCAAAAGTCCTGCTCGCGGGAGAGAATGCCGGACCCCTGATCGACGAATGTCCGCTGGATGTCGCAGGCGTTTTGAGAGCGGGACTTCCCTTTTGTCCACCTGAAGGAGACGCGGGGACCGGCATGATCGCGACAAACAGCATTATGGAACGAACAGGCAATATTTCAGCGGGAACTTCGGTCTTCGCTATGATAACCCTTGAGAAACCTCTTTCAAGAGTGTATCGGGAAATAGATATAGTGACGACGCCTGAGGGGAAGCCTGTCGCAATGGTTCATTGCAATAATTGTTCCTCTGATATTGACGCTTGGTTCAAGCTGTTCAGAGAGACATCAGCATTGCTTGGCGTCCAGTATGACAAGCCTGTGCTCTATGATATACTCTACAACGAAGCTTTAAAAGGCGATCCGGATTGCGGGAGTCTTACCTCCATCAATTATCATTCCGGCGAGCCGATTACGGGCTTTGAGAAAGGGCGGCCGCTTTTTGTCCGTTCATCGGATAGTCGTTTCACGACGGCAAACTTCGTTCGTTCGTTGTTGTTTTCTGCGATGGCGACTCTGAAGTTCGGCATGGACATACTGATTGGAGAGAAGGTACGCGTTGACGTTCTCACAGGTCATGGAGGCTTGTTCAAGACGAAGAATGTGGGGCAGCGTCTTATGGCCGGGGCGTTGAATACATCGATTGCGATTATGGAAGGAGCGGGGGAAGGCGGATCCTGGGGGTGTGCATTGTTGGCTGCTTTCATGGCGCAGAAACAGACGGATGAAACTCTATCCGCCTTTCTTGAGGACAAGGTTTTTGTGGACATAGAAGGCGCCGTCGTGGATCCCGACCCGAAAGACGTTCAAGGCTTCGTGGAGTTTATGTCGCGTTATATTGCCTGTTTGGAGATTGAACGCACCGTAGTGAAGGTATTAGAGTAGGGGAGGGTTGCGATTTTTGTCGGCAATGAAGCTGTCAATGCAAAACTAACTCTCCACAAAACATAAACAAGGAGAAAATATGATTAACCTAGAGAAGTATGAATTTTGGTTTCTCACCGGCAGTCAAGATCTGTACGGCGAGGAGACGTTACGGCAAGCCTCTGAAAACGCAAGGAAGATAGTCGCCGCATTGAATCAGGGCGCTCCGTGTCCAGTGGTTTTTAATCCCATTCTCACTAATGCGGACGATATAGAAAGAATCCTCCGCAAAGCCGAGTCGAATACGGCATGCGCCGGGCTTATCGCGTGGATGCACACTTTTTCACCGGCGAAGATGTGGGTGCGGGGCTTGCGCTCTCTCACTAAGCCGCTTTTGCAGTTGAACACCCAGTTCAATGCGGCCATCCCTTATGCGACGATGGACATGGACTTCATGAACTTGAATCAATCCGCACATGGGGACCGGGAATTTGGGCATATCACAGCGCGGATGGACATTCCGCGCAAAGTTATCGCTGGTCATTGGTGCGACAGCCTGTTTCAGGAGCGAGTCTTTGCCTGGATGCGTGTCGCGTGCGCTGTTGCGGATGCAAGACAACTCACTGTTGTCCGATTCGGCGATAATATGCGGGACGTTGCGGTGACGGATGGTGATAAGGTTGCGGCCCTTGAAAAATTCGGATGGTCGGTACCCTACTACGGCATTGGGGACCTCGTTCACTATATGAACGAAGTTGACGATGGGCAAATCGACCGCCTGATGCGAGAATACGCGGATGCATACCTCATTTGTTGGGGGGATGATAAAGAACGGACGCTCGCTCATATCCACGAACAGGCAAAGATAGAGCTTGGACTTCGCTTATTTCTATCTGATAAGAAGGCAAATGCCTTCACAACAAACTTCCAAGATTTGCATGGTATGAAACAACTTCCCGGGCTTGCTGTGCAGAGGCTTTTGGTGGATGGTTTCGGATTTGCGGGTGAAGGGGACTGGAAGACTGCGGCAATGGTACGCGCCTTCAAGACCATGGGGCATGGGTTGCCGGGCGGCGCTTCGTTCATGGAAGACTATACGTACAATCTTGAACCGGATAATATGATGATTCTAGGCGCTCATATGCTTGAAGTTTGCCCGTCCATCGCAACGAAAAAACCTTCGCTCGAAGTTCATCCACTGAGTATAGGCGGTAAGGAATCTCCTGCGCGGCTCGTGTTTGACGGCAAACCGGGCGCGTCTCTCTGTGCCGCAATGGTTGATATGGGCAACCGCTTCAGACTCGTATGCAACGAGACCGAGTCTGTTTCCGCGCCGAGTCGCTTCGGCGCCTTGCCGACAGCCCGCGTGTTGTGGAAGCCTCTCCCCGATATGCTCACGGCGTGCGAAGCGTGGATTCTGGCGGGTGGCGGGCATCACACCGCTTATTCGAGTGCGATAACGTCCGATTATATCCGTGATTTCGCTGAAATGTGCGGGATTGAGTGCCTGGTCATTGGAAACGGCGTAACAATATCCACATTTCGTAACGAATTGCGCTGGAACGAAGCCTATTGGGGAGGCAGGAAGTAAGCGATATGGACAATTACAAGACCCTGAAAGAGGAAGCCTACGCCGCGAATATGGAGATTCCGGCGCGGGGGCTTGCGATTTACACGTGGGGCAACGCGTCTGCTTTTGACTGGAGCATGGGTGCGTTCGCCATAAAGCCTTCAGGTGTGCCGTATGGGGAACTTAAGCCTCAAGATATGGTTGTCGTTGACCTTGACGGTACGGTTGTTGAGGGACGGCTCAGACCGTCTTCGGATGCGCCGACTCACCGTGCGCTTTACCGCGCCTTTGATCGCTTAGGGGGCGTTACGCATACCCACTCGTCATACGCGACCGCGTGGGCGCAGGCTGGAAAGAGTATTCCGATCTTCGGTACCACGCATGCTGACCATACCTCGCAAGCGATTCCGTGCGTCCCTTTTGTAACCGAAGAGGCGGTCGTCCGTGACTACGAAACCGAAACTGGCATTCTCATTGTAAACACGTTCCGTTCAATGGAAATCAACCCTTTAGAGACGCCGATGACGCTTGTTGCGGGACACGGTGTCTTCACATGGGGTGAAAGCGCGGCAAAGTCGGTTTATCATGCGACTGTAATAGAAGAAGTGGCGAAAATAGCGTTTCTCACACTCGCCATCAATCCGCAAGCCCGATCCTTACCCGACTACATCGTAACAAAGCACTATGAGCGTAAACATGGAAGAAATGCCTATTATGGGCAGTAGTGAAACAACGATTTGTTGCCTCTTTTCAAATTCGTCTCTCAAGACATGCAACTATAGGGCGTATGGGGAGACGAATTCGCCCCAAGCGGTTTAAAAATGTCTATTAAAAACTATAGACAATTTTCGACAAGACGTTTATAATAGATAATCTTTCTTGAAATAAAGGAGTTTATATGACAAGTTATAAAGAATTAGGATTGGTGAATACGAAAGAGCTGTTTGCCAAGGCAATGAAAGGCAAATACGCAGTTCCAGCGTATAATTTCAACAATATGGAACAGTTGCAGGCTATCATCCAAGCCTGCGTGGAGACTAAATCTCCGGTCATCTTACAGGTTTCCTCTGGCGCGCGCAAATACGCAAATCAGAACCTGCTTAAGAATATGGCTAAGGGTGCAGTGGAATACGCGCATGAACTCGGCTACGACATCCCTATCGTCCTGCACCTCGACCACGGCGACACCTTGGAACTGTGCGAGGACTGCATCGAAAGCGGCTTCTCCAGTGTGATGATTGACGGATCCAGCAAATCGGACGAAGATAACATCGAGCTTACCAAAAAGGTTGTAGAATACGCCCATTCCCGTAAAGACTACGTGACCGTCGAGGGCGAACTCGGAGTGCTCGCGGGTGTGGAAGATGATGTAGTTGCAGAACATAGCCACTACACCCGACCGGAGCAAGTGGAGAACTTCGTCAGCAAAACCGGCGTGGATTCTCTGGCGATTTCCATCGGCACGAGCCACGGACGCGCCAAATTCAAGCCGGAGCAATGCTCCCGCACCCCGGACGGCGTTCTCATTCCGCCTCCTCTGCGTTTCGATATTCTGGAAGAAATCGAGAAAAGACTACCCGGTTTCCCCATTGTACTGCATGGTTCGTCTTCAGTTCCGATTGAATACGTCAAAATGATTGAGAAATATGGCGGCAAACTGGCGGATTCCGTGGGCATTCCCGAAGAACAGCTCCGCAAAGCCGCAAAGAGCGCGGTGTGCAAAATCAATATCGACAGCGACGGCCGCCTCGCGATGACCGCACTCCTCCGTAAAGTTTTTGCCGAGAAACCAGAAGAATTTGACCCCCGCAAGTACCTTGGACCCGCCCGTGATGAGTTAAAAAAGATGTACGTGCATAAGAACGTCAACGTGCTTGGTTCTGCAGGACAGGCGTAAGGTACAAAAAATGGTCTAACGATTCATCTTCCCATTGTGCAGCCATCTGGTACGCGAAGGAGTGTACTGTCCGCCGTACGCTTTTACTGAGAAACGCTATGTATAAATATTTTGTAAAAATTAAACATCACCCTATGTTGCCCTGGCGCTATTTCGACGTACGGCGGCAAAAAATTGTTCTCCGAAACTTTTTTGCCACCCGCACAACCTTGATATAGCCGAAAGAGTAGAAGGACGCAATAGAAAACCTGAAAATTCGGCACGCCGCCATCCTTGGCGGTGCAAAAGGGAAAAACTCACTGAAAATTCATAGCCTTACCCACTTGACTGGCAGGATTGTCTTTGATACAATCATAAAAGGGTGATTTATGAGCGATATGGACTATATTGACACAGTTTTTTACTCAGATTCTCGCAAAATGGAGGAACTGCCGGATAATTCCGTTCATCTCGTTGTTACAAGCCCACCGTATTTTAACATCAAAGACTACTCGCTTGACGGCTATCAGCAACAAAAAAAAGGTAAGCGAAAAAAAGAACAAATAGGAGACATCGCGGACTATGAGCAATATATCAATGAATTGCTTTTAGTCTGGAAAGAATGTGAGCGTGTCTTAAAACCCAATGGCAAAATCGCCATAAACACTCCGCTTATGCCTATGTTAAAACGGGAAATGACAACACATTATAATAGACATATTTTTAATATCGACAGCGACATTAGACATTCGATAGTTTATAATACTAACCTTTATTTGCTTGATGTGTATATTTGGAATCGCACTAATCCAAGTAAAAAATTGATGTTTGGAAGTTATCCATACCCAAGAAATTTTTACGCGCAAAATACGACAGAATTTATTAGCGTGTATGTTAAGGATGGGCAACCTGAAAATAACTTGCCAGAAGACATAAAAGAAGAAAGCAAACTTACTCAAGACGAATGGGTTAATTTCACAAAACAAATTTGGAATATCCCGATACCTGGAAAAGGCGATATAGCGTTTGGAAAACATTCGGCAATAATGCCGGAAGAAATAGTCCGCCGTTGCATCCGTTTATTTACTTTTGTTGGTGATGTTGTTCTTGACCCATTTACAGGAAGTGGTACAACATTAAAAGTCGCAAAAGAACAGGGTAGGCACTATGTCGGTTATGAAATATCAGAAACATATAAATCTGTAATTAAAGAAAAATTAAGTCAGGGATTATTTGGATGATATTGAAACTTAATAGTATTTATACTATGGATTGTATAGATTTTCTCAATAAAATTGATGACGGCTTTGCAGATTTAGCCGTTTTGGACCCTCCGTATAATATGCGAAAATCAGATTGGGACACATTCAAATCGGACAAAGATTTTTTTGATTGGACTTTTTCATGGATTGATGTTCTTTTGCCTAAATTAAAAGATACAGGCAGTTTATACATTTTTAATACTCCGTATAATTGCGCTTTTATTTTGCAATATCTTGTATCAAAAAAAATGAAATTTCAAAATTGGATTACATGGGATAAACGAGACGGTCTCGGAGCATCAAAACGAAAATATAGCAACGGACAAGAAGCAATTCTCTTTTTTACAAAATCTAATCGCTATACATTTAATTATGAAGAAATACGTGTTCCCTACGAATCGGTAGAACGTATGCAAGCCGCCGAGAAAACAGGTATTCTTAAAAACGGCAAAAGATGGTATCCTAATCCAAATGGGAGGTTTTGTGGTGAAGTGTGGCATTTTACCAGCGAGCGCCATAAAACAAAAGTCAATGGAAAAGTACAAAAATTAGACCATATTACGCCAAAACCGCTTGATTTAGTCGAGCGTATTATTAAAGCAAGTTCAAACGAAAAAGATATTGTGCTAGATTGTTTTGTCGGTGGCGGAACGACCGCAGTTTCTGCAAAAAAACTTTTGCGGAATTTTATTTGCTCTGATTCAAAGGCAGAATTTGTTGAAGCGGCAAAACGGAAGGTTAAAGCATTATGAAAGAACTTTTAGCAATTTCTCCAGGAAATGTCGCGCTTGAATTCCTCGCCAAGCGTATTGCAGATGATAATTATCGCGGCGAAAAGTCATCACAACACAACCGGTATACAAAATCCGATGTAGTTACTATTTTGACTATTTTCAACAATTACGCGCCTAATGGAAGTTTAATGAAAATTAGAACCACCGATATTTCAAAACGTCCAGCAAATAGCCCAGATGAAAAAATCTTTGCCCAATTTTGTACAGACGTAGTGTCTAAAATTCATAAGGGGACACAAGATGCAATGCGGAAAAATTATTTTGTTGACTTTCACAGAATGGGTTTCATTGCTCGTTATGATAAGAAAAAGAATTCTATCGTGCCTTTTGCGTCTGGTAAAATTAAGTATGTGTCTTTGACAAAACAAGGGCAAAGATTGATAAATGCAACAGATTTAGAAGAACAACATTTCGTATTTTCAAAAGGTATCGACTCAATGCTTGGTGGATATATAAACCTATTGTTGGAAATATTCCGTACCCCTGATTATGGGATTGAAACAATAACAATATACGAATATATGTTTTTTGTTTCCGCTGTACACTCTAATACTGCATTTGAAATTGATACTCAAAGATGCGTGGAATATATCAAATTGTATAGAACGCTATCAAGAGGGCAAAGAGAGGCCGTTGTAAATATACTCAAAGAAAAAATGCAGCCTAAAAATTATTTGGGTAACAAAATAGAAAAACGCGATTTTTATAATTGGTGGAATAAGGCGGAACAATTATTTTCTGTCATTACACAAACAGTATATTTTGAGGAACGTGAGAATAAATTAATTCCAAGAGAATTACGAAATGCCAAAGGTGAAAGAACAACATTAGTAAAATTATCGCGTTCAATTAGCGAAAAATTTGAATACTTTACTAACCATAAGGTCAGTAAATTCATAGGATTTGAATTGCATCATGTCGTACCATTATCATGGGCAGAGAGCCGCGAACAATTTATTCTATTAGATGTTTGGATAAACATGGTATATATTGACGCTTTTAGCCATGCAAAAATTACTCAAAATAACAATAATAATGTGCAAATGGAACATGAAGGCACTACAGTTATTTTAAATGATTTGATAGGCAATAATGTTGAATTGGTATTGAATAACAATATCATGTATTCTCCAGATAAATTAAATGACATGCTCGATTACAATACAAAGTTACTACATAAATATCTGTAACTATTGTTTTACTCCTTTCTGGTAAACCTTTCCGCCACTCCTGGAAACTTTACTGCCGTTCCAGTAAGACTTGCCGCCATTCTTGCAAAGTCTAAAGTCATTACTGGAAGCTTTACAGCCGTGGCTGTAAGGTCTTGTAGAATATCCGCAACTATGGTAGGCTATTCTAAACTTATTGAAATGGAGTGAGAACTATGGCAAATGACTACATTCATCTTCCCATTGTGCAGCCATCTGGTACGCGAAGGAGTGTACTGTCCGCCGTACGCTTTTACCGAGAAACGCTATGTATAAATATTTTGTAAAAATTAAACATCACCCTATGTTGCCCTGGCGCTATTTCGACGTACGGCGGCAAAAAATTGTTATCCGCCTTATTTCCACGCCGGACATCAGAAACATAGAACTGCTTTACAACGACCCTTTTGATTATGTGCAAAGAGGCGCTGAATGGATCTGGCGTTACGAAACCACGTCGCTCTCCAGACAGTTTTCGGGCGGTTCTGCGCTGATGTGGCGGGTGGAAATTGACATTCCGCCGCGGCGGCGCTTGAAATACGGGTTTCGTGTCTTCTTTGACAACGGCGAAACAGGCTGGTTTTCGGAATGGGGGCTTGAGCCGTTTTCAGACGCCGCGGTGAATATGCCGCATAACCACTTCTTCTACCCGTTTATCCACGATGTGGATGCGCCGAAACCGCCCGTATGGGTAGAAGAAACGGTGTGGTACCAAATTTTTCCAGATAGATTTTATCGGAGCGGCGGAGGCGTTCCACAGAATATTCCGACTGAGAATCTTGGGGATTGGGAAAAAGACGAGCCGACCCGGCATAACTTCTTCGGTGGAGATCTTGAGGGAATTCGGCGGCGGCTTGCCTATTTAAAAAACGTGGGGGTAAACGGCATATACCTCACTCCTATCTTTAAATCCCCATCGAGTCATAAATACGATACCGAAGACTATTTTAGCATTGACGAACGTTTTGGTGGGACGGAAACCTTGAAGGCGCTGACTGCATCTGCCCACGAGTTAGGTATCCGCGTAATGCTTGATGCGGTATTCAACCACATTGGGAATACACACCCATTCTGGCAGGATGTGCTTGAGAAACAGGAAAAATCCCCGTACAAAGATTTTTTCCATATACATAGTTTCCCGGTAAAAGAGCAATATGAGGAACCGCGGAGCAGTAACTATGATTGTTTTGCCTTTGTTCCCTCTATGCCGAAATGGAATACCGAAAATCCGCAAGCGCGCAAATACCTGCTCGACGCGGCGCTCTACTGGATAAAAGAGTGCGACATTGACGCTTGGCGCTTAGACGTGGCAAATGAAGTTTCCTTTGACTTCTGGCGGGAATTTTCCGCACTCACACACGGAGCAAAACCTGATTTTTATGTGGTTGGAGAAATCTGGGACGATGCATCTGCGTGGGTCAACGGCGGCTTCTTTGACGCGGTGATGAACTATCCGCTTGGCAGCGCTGTTTCGGGGTTCTTCCTGCAAAAGAAGACAGACGCGCAAGCGGCGCTTGCGTTTACCGACAGGCTTTTTCTTGCCTTATCCCGTTATGATGACAGCCGCAATAGTATTGCTTTCAACCTCCTGGATTCCCATGACACAGAGCGGGCTTTGACCGTTGCCGGTGGAGACAAGCAAGCTTTGCGGAACGCGTTCACCGTACTGTTCTTATTACCAGGTTCCCCGTGCATCTACTATGGTACCGAGGTTGGCATGAGCGGCGGCGGTGACCCCCAATGCCGCGCTCCTATGGTCTGGGACGAGGCGCGGCAGGATAAAAGCCTGCTTGCGTTTTTTCAGCGTCTCATCAGATTTCGGCTTGCCAACATCGGTCTCATCAAGAATTGTGCGTTGAGTTTCATAGAAGAGGACGGGATCTCTTATTGGCAACTGATACGGCAGGTACCGTGTCAACTGCCGCCGTTTTCTCCGTCGGAGAAGGGCTTGACCGTGGTCTATACTAACGGAGAAGCGGCGTTCCTTGCGGATTTGGAGCGGCGTTTCGGACGGCTCGCCTTTAGTGCGCTTGAAGATGAACGTGAAGAATTGCGGCAACCGCTGCGGTGGTTGCCGCCGTATTCGATCGCGGTATTCGGATGATTTGCGGCCGGAAAACAACCGCCGAGCGATTCAAAATTGAGCCGCCGGCCTCACGAACCGCCATAGCTAAATTGGCTTTTGGACCGTTTAGCCGATGACCGCTTCTTCAATCGGGGACCACGGACCCGTGTCGCCTTTGCCGTTTTCGTAGCAAGTCGCATAATACGTGGTCTTTGCCTTGTCCGCTTCAGTGTGCGTTACGACGAGGGTCGTTTTCCTTGCGAATTTTGTTTTCGGCAAATCCGCGCCCGTGGCGGGCTTCTCCCCGCCAACCTGCCAGGCGTAACGAACGCCGTAAGCGTCCGCGGGTTTGGATGCGTCGTTCCGACCGCGGTTCAACGCGCGCACCTGGTGTTCAAAATGGTTTTTGGTATTGTCCACCACCGTGTCGGGCTGGGAAGTCGGCGGCAAATGGGTCGTGGGCGTGTGGTCGCCGGGGCGTATGCCCAAGGGCGATTTATCCTCGTCCACCATATTCTTGTTATAACGGATTGAAGAATTGGCGAAATCCCGCATCGCATCCATCATTTCCTTTTTCGCGCCGTCTTTGGCGATACGGTTTTCCGTGGAATTCACCGCCTCATACGCGCTTCGGGCGGTCAGAAACACCGTAATCTTGCCCGTAACCGACGCACAATCGGCCGCGGCCCAGCCGTAAGCCGTCTGTTTAGCCTGATCCGGGAGAGTCGACTTCCACCGTTCCGCTAAATCCACTAAATCCTGCTCCTTTTTGGAGAGCCAATCACTGGTTGGCATATACGCCTCCTCGTTTTAATCTGATAGTAGGTTCGTCAAATTCGAATTTGACTGTCTTATAGTATCATGTATCGTCTAAAAAGTCAACTGTAGCGTTGCATAGTTTGAACTTTGCGTTTCATAGTTTGAACTTTGCGCTTCATAGTTTGAACTTTGCGCTTCATAGTTTGAACTTTGCGTTTCATAGTTTGAACTTTGCATTTCATAGTTTGAACTTTGCGTTTACAAAGTATACTGTAGTGTCAGACATCGTTAGTGTCAGACACCGTTAGTGTCAGACACCGTTAGCGTCAGACATCGTTAGTGTCAGACACCGTTAGCGTCAGACATCGTTAGCGTCAGACACCGTTAGCGTCAGACATCGTTAGTGTCAGACATCGTTAGCGTCAGACATCGTTAGTGTCAGACACCGTTAGTGTCAGACATCGTTAGTGTCAGACACCGTTAGTGTCAGACACCGTTAGTGTCAGACATCGTTAGTGTCAGACAGAAAAATACAATAACCCCCCCGCTTTTTCCTCCAAAAAAGTAATTAACTATGTCTAAATGATGAGTTAAATAATTCACTGACCGCGTGGATGGTATGGCGCTTAACCATTTTGTCTTACTAATATAAATATCTATCTGTATGGACAGGTGAGAAAACTTACAAGGGGGATTTCTATGAAATCAGGAAAACTAAAAGCCGCTTCTTTCGCCATAGGCACATTCGGCATCATTCTCGGACTCGTGGCGTCCTGCGAGGACGGATCAAGCGACAATGAAACGTCGACCGTCAAGGTTACAGGCGTAACGCTGAACGAAACAGAAAAGACGATAAATGTGGGGGACGAACCCTTTAACTTAACGGCGGCGGTCGCGCCCGAAAACGCGGGTAACAAGGCGGTTACATGGTCTCTATCAGGCGATGAAGGCGTCGTCCAGTTGAGCGCGACAAGCGGCGGGACCATTACGGTTACAGGGTTGACGGCAGGGACCGCGACGATTACCGCAACAACAGCAGACGGCGGCTTTACTGCGTCTTGCGAAGTAACCGTAAACCCGGCTATCCCGCAAGACGCTTTGGTCAAGTTTAACGCCAAAGACGAGCTTGTTTATGACGGCGCAAGCGCAATTACCGCGTTTGGGAAAACAGGCAACGAAGCCTATCTCTTGTATCCCGCCAAACTGGACATACTAACCGACAGTATCTCCATCAAGGCCAAGGTAAAACCCATTACCACTTCGGGGCATAACGGAACAGGCTTTATCAGTGTCAACGGCTCCGCGCGCAAGGGATATATGCTGAACACCGCGCAGAACGTCAAGAATGTCGGTACGACCAATGGATTGGGCGGACAGGGCTTGGAAGGCTGGCAAAACGGCGCGACTGCTTGGGAGGCGGGCAGAACATACGTCTTTAAGTCAGAACTTATCGGCGGCGTCATCAATCACTACATCTACGACGAGGACGGAACCACCCTGCTCAACCAAAAGACCGGCACATCCATTACGGCGGGACACGCGGAGACGGACGTGGTTTATGCGGCTATCGGCGGCACAAATGTGAATAATATGGAATGGTCCGAGATACAAGTTATTTATAACGGCATAACTTACAACATCAACTCGCTGGAGCCGCAGTCCGCTTTGCCGGTACTTTCGATCGAGTCCTCGTCTGTCCGGGTCCCGCTGAATGAACAGGGAACAATGGCGTATACAGCGACCGCTCCCGGCGGCGGAGCCGTGGCAGTTACAGCGGTCTCCTCAGACCAAACCGCAGTCAAGGTTGACAGCGCGGATGGAGGAATCATTACCTTTACGGCTTTGGCAGTTGGGACAACCGAAATCACCATTACCAACACGGCCGCTCTGTACCTCACGGCTGCCTTCGCGGTAACGGTAACCAATTTCCCGGATGCGGATGACTACGGCGCATTGACCGCCTATCCAGCCGCGGGCGCGACGGCCGCCTATACGGACGGCGAGCTTATGCTCACTTTTGATGGGGTCCCGCAATTACTCGAAGGCGGATCCATCTGCATCTACGACAAGGCGACTGGCGAACCAGTAGACGTGGTTCTGTTCAAGGATGAAAAGCAGGTAACTTTAGGCTCAAGTAACAACAACCTCAACGTTGGTTCGCAACTAGCGCGGGTTGATGGAAACAGCGTCTACTGGATGCCTCACTTCAACGCCTTGGCGAATTCCACTGAATACTACATCGCCATTCCAGACGGGGCTATCAGCGGCGCCTTGAACGGTAAACCTTTTGTCGGATTAAGCGATAATAAGGAAATCGCCACGTGGTCCTTTACCACGAAGGCCGCGCCTTCGGTAAGCGCAGGAACGCCTATCACGGTCGATGGTTCGCAAGCCTCAACCGCGGACTTCCGCACGGTCTACGGCGCGTTGAAAGCCATCGCTTCACAAAACGGCAACTTCACTATCAATGTCGCGCCTGGAACCTATACAGAACTCGTCCATTATGTGGGAACGGCCAACGTTACTATCAATGGAACGGGGAGCGGTGTTTATGGAAACGACGTGATCATCCAGTACACCAATAGCGAAAAGGTAAACACCGGCACCCATGCCCGCGCTTCGTTCTACTTCTCCGGCGCGAACCTCGTCCTGAAAAACCTTACGCTGAAGAATACCAGCGCTCGCATAAGCGGTTATGACCCCGGCCAAGCTGAAGCCATCTACTTTGCCAATGGAACGGGTAAAACCTTCGCGGCGTACAACTGCTCTTTCCTATCCCATCAAGACACGATTCAGACCACAGGCAAGAATTGGTTCTACCGGTGCTACATCGAAGGGGACACGGACTACATCTGGGGAACTGCGGAGGCGTGCCTCGTGGAAGAATCCCAATTGGTCAGCGTGAACGATACGAACAAGACGAATAACAAGGACGCTATCCTCTTCGTGGCGCGTACCGCGACGAAAACCGCAACCGCTATTCCCAAAGGCTATGTACTGTTCAATTCAAGGGTAACGACCCAAAACGGTATGACCACCTATTTTGGGCGGAACGCGGGCGCGGGTGATTTCTACGACCAAGTCGCTATCGTGGATAGCGAGTTTACGAATGAAGACACAGGCAGAATCGGCGCAACCTTATGGAGTGGTACCACCTATGATTTCTTGGCGGGTTTCCCGCAACATGTAGGCGCGAAGTACCATAACGTAACGGTAAAAGACGGAACCTTTAGTGATGACGGCGCATTGGCGAATGTAGTTCCCATTGAGAATTACGCCCTTGAATACAACGGAAGACGCGCCGTCCTGAACCGTGTGTACAGGACCGACCTCAACGCCTACGCGCCCGCAGGCTCTGCGTGGGACGTAACAGCCCTTGAAGCCGCGTTCAACGCGTCCGTGGACCCAAGCGCAAACAACGACTACGGCTCCGCGGCGGATGAAGCGTCTACCAAGTTGACTGAAAGGCGAGAATAGCATAGAATAAACCGCAGAGGATAACGCGGAGAGGGGACAATCACCTCCGCGTCCCTCGCGGTTCCTTATAGTATGAAGACAAATACGACAAAAATATTCATTCTTATTACGCTTATTATCGGAGGGCGATTCGTATCTGCCCGCCCGGTCAAGGAGGATATTTCGAACAATTCCCCCGCCTCGCCGGTAAAAATCTTTCTTGTTGGAGATTCCACAGTGTGCGACTACGCGACAGACCCCGCCTACCGTATCAGACGCGCAGGCTGGGGGACGTACTTGCAAGACTACTTTGATCCGTCAGATGTACGGGTCGTCAATTACGCGCTCTCTGGCAGAAGTAGTAAAAGCTTCACTACAGAAAACAATTATCGGAAACTACTGGACGAACTTCGCGCTGGTGACTATCTCTTCATCCAGTTCGGGCATAACGATGAAAAAACAGAAGACCCGGACCGAGGGACAGACGCAAGTCAGCCTATAGACGCCGAGGGTTCGTTCAAATGGTTCCTCTATAACAAATACATTGTTCCAGCGCGGGAAAAGGGAGTGTATCCGGTGCTGGTAACGCCTGTAAGTAGACGCGCCAAAGACGGCGGGGTTATTGACTCGCACCGCGGTTATGACGACGCGGTTAGGCGGCTGTCTACGCAAGCCGTGGTCCCGCTCATAGACCTAACGCAAAAAACAGAAGGGGCGTTTATGGCTCTTCTCGAGCAGAATGCGCCATACGGCGCGGACGCAACGGCCGCGCTCTTCGCCGTGAAAAAAGACGAAAGCGGCGTGGATAATACCCATTTCAATGCAAAAGGCGCGAGACTCGTATGCAGACTCGCGGTTCAAGGCATGAGGGAGGCGGGACTCCCGCTTGTTTCAATGATGAAGGATAAGGAGTAATTTAATGAGGCAGTATTGTAAAAGAATAAGCGTTGCGGTTATATCCGCGGCGCTCATCATCGGCTGTCCGGACGATACGGCGCCGATTGCGGTGTCCGCGGTGTCGATAAACGAGGGCAATATCACCTTGGTTGAAAACACAGAAGAACAGCTCACCGTAGACGTTCAGCCTGCAAACGCGGCCGATAAGACCGTTCGGTGGTCGTCAAGCGATGAGGAGACGGCGACCGTGAATGAAGAAAGCGGTTTAGTAAGGGCCCGTGCTGTGGGAACCGCGGAAATCACCGCAAGGGCTGTGGACGGATCTGACAAGAGCGACGCTGTTACCGTCACCGTAACGCCGATTGTAGATGAACACGCGGACCTGTCTCCGTCGGAGCTATTCGCCCGGTTTAAGGGGCAAAAAGCCGTAACGAACGGCTGGGCAGATCGCTACAACGACGGCGCGGGTATGTTCTACGCGAATCCCGCGTCCCTTACCTTCATTGACGATACAAGCTTCCCCAACCCGCTTGACAAACGTAAAGCCTTTACGGACGCGATAAACAGCAAGGCGGAAGCCTTCATCATCATCAGCGGGGATGTAGACCTTTCTGACGGCAAGGTGTCAGACACGGACCACAGCTATTTTGACGAATTCAATACGACAGCGCCTTATGCCCGTAAGCATAGCGACATCACCTTTAAAATAGAGAACGACAAGACCATCATAGGCGTGAACAACGCCCGCGTTAAATTCGGGGGATTGAGGATAAACGGCAGAACCAACATCATTATCCGTAATCTCACGTTCTGGGACGCGCATGGGTCAACGGAAAAGGACACGACAAAGGCGGGCAACGAGGCTTCCAAGGCAAGCATAGACGCATTAGTCATTGAGGAAGGCGGGGATGTCATACCCAGCGGCGTCTGGATAGACCATTGCACCTTCACGGACGGTACCTGTAATGACATGATTCGTAATTTTCACCACGACGGTTCTTTTGACATCAAACACGGGCAGAACATCACCGTTTCGTGGAGTGAATTCACCAACCACGACAAGGTTATGCTTGTTGGTTCCAATGAAACCGACTACCTGAACGCAGACGAACGACAGATAACCCTGCATCACAATTACTTCCACCAAACCACCCAACGTACGCCCCGTACGCGAGGAACCCTTATGCACATCTACAATAACTATTGGAAAGATGTCGGCGTTGACGGCAACAACGGATACTGCCTTGGACCTGGCAGGAACGCCGAATTCATCGTGGAGAACAACTTCTTTGATACGGTAACATTTAAGACCAACACTAAAATCGTTGATTACTACGATGCGTCCGCCTATCCCGCAAAGGTCTTTTCCGATGGCAACAATGAGACTATAGCGCCGTCAGCGCATTTCACCGCGACCATCAAGCCGTGGACGCCGACATACGACTACACTGCGGAGGCGGCTCCGCTCTTGCCCACGACTATTCCCGCAGGCGCGGGCGCGGGAAAGACCGTAACTGCGGAGTGGTTGGAATATTAAGGAATAAAGGAGTGGAAAAGCCTATGCCCACTTCCAGACAAAAGGAGACAGCATGAATATTAACGAAAGCGTTAAGACGGTAAAGAGACCCGAAAGAGTCCTCCAATTCGGTGAGGGTAACTTCTTACGGGCTTTTGTGGACTGGATGATTGATATTCTCAACGAAAAAACCGCTTTCAATGGGAATGTCGTCATCGTTCAGCCTTTGGAAAAGGGTATGGGAGACGCGATAAACGCCCAAAACGGGCTTTATACAACGATCCTCCGCGGAGTGATGGACGAAAAGGTCATTGAGGAATTTCGTCCTATTACATCAATAAGCCGATGCGTCAGCGCATACGCGCAGTTTGATGAGTACATCAAGCTCACGGAGAATCCGGACCTTAAATTCGTTATTTCCAATACTACGGAAGCAGGCATCGCCTATAATTCAGCGGACAAGCTTGACGACAAGCCCCAACGCTCGTTTCCGGGCAAGGTTACGGCCTTCCTGTACCGGCGCTGGAAACATTTCAACGGAGACTCAAGCAAGGCGCTTACGTTCATCCCCTGCGAACTCATCGACAAAAATGGCGATAAGCTAAGGGAAATAGCCGCAAGATACGCTAAAGAGTGGGGCTTGGAGGATGCTTTCTCTGTATGGCTGGAAGAATGTGATTTCTGTAATAGCCTCGTGGACCGTGTTGTACCGGGTTACCCCCGCGAAGAAGCTGAAACCCTCTGGGAGAAGCTCGGATACACAGACAGCCTGCTTGATATGGCGGAAATATTCCACCTGTGGGTCATAGAGACAAGACGCGACTACACCAAAGAACTGCCCTTTGCCGCGGCCGGACTCAACGTTGTCTGGACCGATGATTTGAGTTTCTATCGTACCCGCAAGGTGAGAATCCTGAACGGCGCTCACACTATGACCGTGCCGGCCGCCTTCCTCTACGGACTCGACACGGTGGAAGCCTGTTGTAAAGATCCGCTCGTGTCTGCGTTTATGAAAAAAGGTGTTTTTGAAGAGATAATACCGTCCATGCAGGGAAACGCCGACCAGCTCGTTACCTATGCAGACAAAGTGCTTGACCGTTTCGCCAATCCCTCCATTAAACACCTCTTGCTGTCCATTACCCTAAACTCAGTTTCCAAATTCAAAACTCGTGTGTTACCCTCTCTTAAAGGTTTCTTTCAAAAGAAGGGGAAGTTGCCGACTTGCCTCAGTTTCTCGTTTGCTTCGCTTATTGCCTTTTACAACGGTGTTTTTGGTACTGGCGAAATGACTGGCTCGCGTAATGGGGAAAAGTATCCCATCAAGGACGATGAGGACGTTTTGACGCGCTTTGCCGCCCTCTACAAAGACAATCCGAACAACGCCCGCGTCATAGTCCACGCCGTGCTGTCCTTTGCGGACTGGTGGGGCGAAGACTTGTCCGCCATTCCCGGACTCGTGGACAAGGTTTCCGCTCACCTTGAAGGCGTCTGGAAAAACGGTGTCAAGGCGGAATTGGAAAAGATTTGCGCCGAATACACTTACTCAGACGGCGAGGGCATTTAAAAGTTATAAGGTTAAAGAATGAAAATAATCCGTATCAACAGCGCCGACACCGTAGTCGTGGCGCTGGAGCCGCTTGCTAAAGGTGAAAGTGTTGCAGTTGGGGGACAAACCCTCGTGTGCCTGGAAAACATTCCGCGAGGGCATAAGGTCGCGCTCAAGGATATAGCTAAAGACGAAAGAGTCGTCAAGTATGGTTATATTATAGGCGCGGCCACGCAGGACATACCTGTCGGCGCTCATGTGCATGTCCATAACCTACGGACCCTGCTTGCGGAAACAACGGAATACCATTGGACACAGCCGCCTGCGGCGCTCATGCCTATGGCGTTTTCACCAGCGCCTGAAATTCAGGCGTTCAAGCGTAAAGACGGGCGCATCGGCGTCCGTAACGAGGTGTGGATAGTGCCAACGGTCGGATGTGTGAACCGTACCGCGCAACGGCTGGCAGAGTGGGCATCCACAGAGTTTAGCGATAGGAACATTGACGGCGTGTTCGCCTGGACCCATCCCTACGGCTGCTCCCAAATGGGCGAAGACCACGAAACCACCCGCATCGTGCTTGCGGACCTTGTGAAACATCCTAATGCAGGTGCGATTCTTGTGCTTTCACTCGGCTGTGAAAACAACACGCCCGAAGGCTTCAAACAACTACTCGGTGAATATGCCCATGATAATGCCCGCGTCCGGTTCCTCGTTACCCAAGAAAGTGCGGACGAAATCGCGGAAGGTAAAAGATTGCTCACGAGACTCGCGGCTTATGCGGAACAGGCAAAGCGGGAAACCGTATCTGCAACCGAATTGGTAGTCGGCATGAAGTGCGGCGGCTCGGACGGACTTTCCGGCATTACGGCAAACGCGCTCGTGGGACGGGTCTGTGACACACTCACGGGTCTCGGTGCAAGCGTTATCTTGACTGAAGTGCCGGAGATGTTTGGTGCGGAACAAATGCTTATGGATAGGTGCGAAAACAGAGAAGTTTTTGACAAGACCGTACGCCTCATTGGAGATTTCAAGGAATACTTCCACTCCTATGGACAGACGGTCTACGAAAACCCGTCTCCGGGTAACAAGGCAGGCGGCATTACCACGCTCGAGGACAAGTCCTGTGGGTGTGTGCAGAAGGGTGGTTTCGCCATAGTACGCGGTGTGTATCGTTACGGAGAACGCCTGCCCCTGACCGCGAAGGGACTCGTTCTCCTCGAAGGACCGGGTAATGACATCGTGTCCACAACCGCGATGACGGCTGCGGGCGCTCATCTCATCCTCTTCACCACCGGCCGCGGTACACCCCTGGGCGCGCCGATCCCTACCGTCAAAATAGCAAGCAATTCCGAGTTGGCGCAAAAGAAACCGAATTGGATTGATTTTGATGCTGGCAGGTTGCTCCGTGAAGATGCAGAGTCCTTGCGCGCCGAATTGTTTCGCTTGACATTGGACACAGCTTGTGGTAAAGTCAAAACAAAAAACGAGCTTAACCATTACCGTGAAATCTCCGTCTTCAAAAACGGGGTAACGCTGTAGACAAGGAACGCGGGCTTTATTTCTTTGAGGAATTATCGATTCGTTTGAATATTTGAGTAAATGATACCCGCGTATCTAAATAAAAAGGAGTAACCTATGAAACCATTCATGGATGAAGATTTCTTGTTGGAAACGGAGTCCGCGCGGTCTTTGTTCCACGAGGCGGCAAAGGATGAGCCGATTTATGACTTTCACTGTCATTTGATACCGGCTCAAATAGCGGAAAATAAGCGGTTTTCTAATCTGACGGAACTCTGGCTTGCGGGCGACCACTATAAATGGCGTATGATGCGGGCTATGGGTTTTGATGAATATTATATCACGGGCCGCTCAAGCGATTACGAAAAGTTCCTCGCGTGGGCAAGGACCGTCGAACGGCTCATCGGCAACCCGCTCTACCACTGGACTCACCTTGAACTGCGCCGCTGTTTTGGCATAGACGAGGTTCTCTCGGGAAAAACCGCGCCCTTCATTTGGGAAAAATCACATGCGTTGCTTGCGGAGGGAGGTTTGTCCGTCAAAGATGTCTTTGAAAAATTCAAGGTCTATGCGGTTGGCACGACAGACGACCCGGCCGATTCACTCGAATACCACAAAGCGATAGGGCAAGGAATCGCTCCCATCGGCAAAATCAAAACCAAGGTGATCCCCTCGTTCAGACCGGACAAGGCGCTCAATATTGACAAGCCGGGTTTTGTTGAATATATCGACAGGCTCTCTTCTGCGAGTGGTGTTGCCATCCGATCGGTTGCCGATCTTGTCAGAGCTTTAGAGAAACGGCTGGACTATTTTGCGTCCCTGGGCTGCCGCGCATCCGACCATGCCTTGGAGTATCCGCCCTGCGCCACCGCGGATGATGCGGATATTGAGAAAACGTTTCAAAAGGCGCTCGCCGATGGGCCTGTTGATATGCCTGACGCATACAAGACAAAAGTATTGACGGAACTCGCCCGTCTCTATACGGAACGCGGCATCGTGATGCAGTTGCACTTCGCGTCTATCAGAAACGTCAATTCCCGTATGTTTAAACTGCTTGGACCTGACGTTGGCTACGACGCATCCCATGACCATCAGGCAACCGCAAACCTTGCTGGTTTGCTCGACCGTATGGAAAGCAATGGCGCTCTCCCGAAAACCGTACTTTACACGCTGAATCCCAAGGACTACTACCCATTTGTTACTGTTATGGGCGGCTTTCAGGATAATTCTTCAAAAGAGCGCGCCGCACGCGGCGCCGCGTGCGATGGAGTCCGCGGCAAGCTGCAGTTGGGGTCCGCGTGGTGGTTCTGCGACCACCGTGACGGCATGGAGGAACAATTGCGTGTGCTCGCCAACGTGGGGCTTCTCTCCGCGTTTGTGGGGATGTTGACCGACTCCCGGAGTTTCCTTTCCTACCCTCGGCATGAGTATTTCAGACGTATCTTCTGTAACCTGCTCGGCAGATGGGTTGAAAACGGAGAATATCCGCCTGATATGGATATGCTGTCCTCTATCGTGAAAGACGTCTGCTTTGGCAATGCGGAAAAATATTTCGGGTAACAAAAGAGACGTACCCATGAAAGAGCAGCATCAGGGAAGAGGGATAAGAATGACCGGTGAAGAACGAAAGCGATCCTTTGAGTCCGAGCCGTTGGCGAAGGTATTTCAGGAACTTTACGGCAGGGACGGGGCGCGGGACGCGCCTCGTCGGTACGCCGCGCTTGCGGACGGGCTTGCGGCTATGGAAGGCGGCGCGGGTCCTCTGCGCGTCTTCACCGCGGCCGGCAGAACCGAGCTTTGCGGCAACCATACTGACCATAACTTGGGCAAGACGCTTGCCGCGTCCGTACACTTGGACGCGGTCGGAATCGCCTGCCTTCGGCAAGACAAAACCGTGGTTTTCCAGTCAACTGGCTTTCCTGACGTGGTTGTTGACCTTTCCGACCTTTCTCCGCGAGAAAACGAGCGCGGTGCGGCCGAGTCGCTCGTACGGGGAGTGGCCGCGGAATTCGCCCGACTCGGCGCGGCGGTTCGAGGCTTCAATATATGCGCGGACTCCACCGTACCGAAAGGTTCTGGGTTGTCGTCTTCCGCGGCAATCGAGGTTCTATTGGCAAAAGTCTACGACAGCTTGAACATGGCTGGCGCTACCCCTCCGCTTGAACTGGCGAAAATCGCGCAAAAGGTGGAAAACGTCTATTTCGGTAAACCATGCGGTTTGATGGACCAAGCCGCGTCCGCCATAGGCGGCGTGGTTTTTATGGATTTCGGCAAAAACCCAGTCGAAACCGAAGCATTTGCATTTAACCTTGAGGAAAGCGGTTACACGCTTTGCGTGGTGAACACGGGCGGCACCCATGCCGACTTGACCCAGCACTATGCGGCAATCCCGTCCGAGATGAAATCCGTTGCGGCTTTTTTGGGGAAGTCCTGTCTTGCCGAAGTTGAGCGCTTGGACTTGTTCGCCAACACGGGGTCCCTACGCGCACGGTGTGGGGACAGGGCATTTTTGCGCGCGGTACACTTTTTTGACGAAAACCAGCGGGTTGTTGAAATGAGCGCGCTGTTGCGAACGCTGACGCGAAAAAACGTGGTCGGTACAGGCGCGCTTTTGAAAGACTTGTTTGACATCGTGCAAAGGTCGGGTGACTCGTCGTGGAAGCTGTTGCAAAACATCAGCACGATGACGAATCCGCGTGAACAGAACAGCGCGCTTGGGCTTGCGCTCACAGAGGAATTTACCGCGAAACGCGGGGGCGCGAGCCGTATTCATGGCGGAGGATTCGCCGGAACCATCCAAGCCTATATTCCCACAGAGGATTTCCCCGCATACCAAGCCTTCATGGAAAACGTTTTCGGAGCGGGTTCGGTCATCAAGCTCTTCATCCGCTCTATCGGAACCGCGGAGATTCTTTGAGCGAGGCGCGCCCATAAGGCCCCTGCTTTCGTTCCTCTATTTCCTTTCTTCTTGACGAAGAGTCTCGCTCCGCGTATAATAGAAAAATGCAGAGAACCATAATTGAACACATCCAAACAAACCTAGGGAACAGAGACGTATGGTTCGTATTTCCAACCGGCGTTGTCGCGGACTTCTGGGGCGTGGAAACCGCGAGAGTCGTCAGGAAACCGGTAAACACAGAGCGTTTTGCGGCGTGGGATACGTTCAAGAGCATTACCCTTTCCGCGCAACGGAACATGCTCTATGACGAGCCTATAAACAATGCGATCAGAACGCTCTTCGCATCGAATTTCCTCCTTGAAAACCGCAAGGAGAAATTCCTCTCTGAATACATCCCCCCGAAATTCGCGGACAGCTATCATTCCTTTATATCGAACTTGGTCAAGCTCCTCCCTGCTTTGGACGGCGTGATCAAGAAGTCTGAATCATCAGACGCGGGCGATGCGTATTGGGCGGATATGCGCCTCATACATAAAAAATACGCCCGCTTCTTGGAGGAACACCAGCTCTACGAACCGTCTTGGAATCGCGCTCCCTTTGATTCAAACGGCAAGATATGGTTCTTGTTCTTTCCTGAGCTGTCTGAAGATTGGGAGGAATACGCTGAAGAACTCACCGCGCTTTCGGCGCCGATAGAAACGCCGTTTTTATCGGGGGTTCAAGGAGTCCGCATCGTATCGGTCACGGACCTTGCCCCAGCGTCTACGGAACCAGTCGAATGGATAAAATTCAGGTCCACGACGGATGAATTCAGACGCCTCGCATTGACCTGTCGAAAGCTTTTGGCCGACGGCGTATGCCCGGAAGACATAGCTGTTTCGCTGGCCGGTACGGTGGATGCGGAACGGCTTGCACATGAATTCAGACGCTATGGGCTGACTGCGGATGTGCGTAAGGGGAGGAACCTCCCGAAACACCCAGGCGGCAGAATCTTCGCCGCGCTCTCCGCGTGTAAGGCAAAACATTGGTCCTTCCAAGCTCTCAAGGACCTTCTTTTAGACAAAGCCTTCCCGTGGAAAGATAAGGAATCCATTGACCTGCTCATGGAATTCGGTATACGGTTTCACTGTATGTCTGGCTTTTACGAGAACGGGATCGAAATAGACGTATGGGAAAAGACCTTCATGCAAAAACGCAACATGGAATTTGGAGGGCGGTACGTCGAATCCATCTGGCGGTTCTATCGTCGGCTCAAAGAGGACATTCGGGCGGTTCTCGAAACCAAAAAATTTTCAGCTCTCATTCAAGCATGGGCGGTATTCGAGCGTAATCATTTTGACAAGGAAAACATGAATTCGGAAACCGCGAACGTCATCGGCAAATCCATAGCTTCTTTACAAAAACTCGTTGAAATCGAAGAGAAATACGAGAAGAAATTCCCGCAATTCTATACAAACTACGCTGGCGCCGCGTTTCCTATTTTCCAAGCCTATATAAAAGAGGAACCCTATGTTTTCCAATCGAAAGAGCGGGGTATTCTGGTCTATGCGTATAAGGTTGCCGCGGGCATTTTCCCGCGTTACCATTTCATCGCCAACATGAACCAAGACGATGCGGCTGTGGTCTACGACGGACGGGCGTCGTTCTTGAGAGAAGACCGAAAAAAACAACTCAATGTCCAAGACCGAGACGTATCAGAGGAATTCATCCGCGCCTATGCCTTTTCAGGCTGGAAGACGGTCTTCTCAGTTGCGGACAGAACGTTTTCCAATCCGGCTACGCCCCACCGCAAACTCAGCGAGTTGTTTGGGAAAGCGGTTGCACAAAAAGATCTGCCTCCGCTCCCGGACCCCTACGAAGACGAATCCGCGGTATGCGGAATCGCTTCGACCCATAGGGGGGCTTATCCTTCTCCTGTGCAGAGGCGCGGGTGGGCTGCGTTCAAGGTTTTGACCCATGACCTTAGGGGGGTTGATTTACGCAGAGCGCCTATCAAACATCCGGGGCTTATCTCTATGGCGGCGCGCAGCCTCCGTACGCAGAAACGGTTTTCCCCCAAGCGCAGGGGAATGGATGAGGAGGCGGTCGTAGAGCGGCTTTCACCAACGGACGTGGAAGAATTCATTGACTGTCCCTTTGCATGGGTTTTACGCCGCGGGCTGAACATCCGTGAAAAGCAGACTGCCATAGAGACTCTGGACCAGAGGGACATGGGCAATCTTTACCATCGTATTCTCGAACGGTTCTTTACGCGAATCAAGAACGATTACCGCGTATTTCACAGCCTCGACCTACCGAATTACAAGAAACTGCTCAACGAGGAGATAGACGCCTCGATTGACGAGGCTCAGAACAAGGAAGGGTATTTCCAGAAGCCGGTATTTGATATGCTCCGTCCGCGTATTCAAGCGGCGCTTGAATGGTACCTTGAATCGGATGCGGAGACGTTGGACGGCTGTAAAATTATCGATGCGGAACACCCGCTCCGCAAGGATTATGCGGACGGCCGCATCTTGAGCGGCATTGCGGACTTGGTTCTTGAAAAGGACGGGTATATCTTAACGGATTTCAAGACTGGTTCCATGCCCGAGCTCAAAGATTTGTTCGCCCAGGACGCTCAATTTCCGAAAAGCGTACAGATAGCCGCGTATATTACTATGCTTGAAACGGCAAAGGGGGAGGCGCCCCTGACCGTTCGGGGCGCCCGCTTTTACTCGATTGACAACCGCGAGTTCCGCGATGTTGTATCTGAAGACCGTCCGCGTTCCGCGTATGACAAAGAGGTTCACGCGGTGGACGACGTTACCGCGTTGGTGTGGGATGCGATGGAGCGGGGCGATTACCGGGCGCCCGAATATAAACCGCGCCATGCCTGCTCTGCATGTTCCGTTCTGTCGGTCTGTCGGAAGCTATTCCTTTGACAGCTTTTTGTTTGAACGAGCGTAGAGGCGCTGGCTCTTTTAGCTTGTTTTGAAGGCGTCCAGTCGTTGTTCTACCTGTTCGATGCTCTTGATGTTTGCGTTGAGCGCCCGCGCGGTCTCGTCTATTTTGCGCTTTGTATCAGACGCCTTGTTCGCTATGTCGAGGGAAGAGGTTTCCACCGTTTCGGAAATGAGGTGGAGGCGTTTCATTTCTTGTTGAATCGCCTGACTGCGGTCCAGCATTTTTTCGGAGCTTGTCAGAATTTCGTTGGTAATGTCGCGAATCATGCTTGTAGATTCGAGGATCTTGGAACTACCTGCGGATTGTTCGTTTATGGCGTTTTTGATGTCATGTTCGATAGCGTCGACCGTATCGGCGGATGAGTAGATATGTTCGAAAGACAGGCCTGTTTCTTCCACGCTCCGCACTGCTGAATTGATAGAGTCCTGCAAGCTCTTGATATTTGCGCTGATGATTTTTGATTGTGCGTTGGAATTTTCGGCGAGCTTGCGGATTTCTTCTGACACCACTGCAAAACCCGCGCCGGACCCTCCGGCATGGGCCGCTTCGATGGCCGCGTTCATGGACAAGAGGTTTGTTTGAGCCGCGATGGTCTGGATGATTTTATTAGCTTCGAACACGCCGGCGGACTGTTGATTCAGCGCGGTTACCGTTTCCTTGAGCCGAGTTACCGCGGTTTGTCCATCTTTGACCCCTGTATGCAGGGCGTTGAACTCGGTTGAGCTTTTTTCGAGGTTCTGCGCGATGGCGTTAATATTCGACGTCATTTGTTCGACTGCGGCCGCGTTTTCGTTCATACCGCTGGACTGCCTGTTGATACGGTCGTTTTGACGCGCCGTGTTTTCGTTTATATCGCGTACCGCGTGCACGGAAGAATCCATGAGGGTGATTTGTTCTTGAATCATGCTGTTTATCAAGCCGATGATGCTTTCAATATTCCCGGCCGACTCCGCGGCTTGGTTCATAACCGTGATCAGCTCGGTACTACTGCGTTTCGATTCTCCAGTCGTTCTGCGGATTTCCACGATAAGCGTCGTGACCGCGGTCAAGAAGCCGTTGATGTGTCGGCTTACCGCGCCGATTTCGTCGTCTTTATTGTAGTGGAGGCGGACGGTCAAGTCGCCCTTACCGGACTGCAATGTATCGGTAAGTTCAGACGCTTCACGGAGCGGACGTATGACGCTCCTGAACAAAAATATGAAAAAGACCAGGACCAACCCGGTAATGGCTGGAATAACCCACAGTCCGTCGAGCGCCCTTTGGCGGTAACCCGCGAGGACGCCCACCAAAACGATGCCGGTGACCGTGAGCGCATACGGCAACAGAATCGTCCTCACGATGGTCTTCTTGAAAACCTTGGCGAATACTATACACGCTATCGGCACCGCAATAATAAGCTGGATATACATACTACCCAAATATCCCATAAATTCTCCTTCCCATCTTTTCCTTTTTCATTCTTTTTTAAAAAGATGGATGTAAATCTCTCATAAATCTTAAAAAAAAGGCGGGGGAAACCGCCTTTTTTAAGAACTTCTCACGGAATAACCGCCTTGAGAATCGGTCCAAAGGGCCCTGGGGCGCCCTTTGAGTTTTCGTACCTCAGGCAAAAATACGCCGTATTTCCGCTTTCCCCGTCGAAATCAAACAGAATTTTCTTCTTGCTCACCCATTCCGAATAGGGGAGGTCGCTGCCGCTTGTCGGGGGTTCCGTTATACGGAATTTATGGCTTGTTGTCGGCGTTCCGCTCAAGCCGTAATACACCCGCGCGCCGAATTCGCTTCCGTCGCTGTTCCGCGAGCTTTGCCCTCCGCTCACCGGGCGGATATTTTTCAGTTCGATCAGGTGAACGCCGGGAAAGGTCAGGTCCGCTTCGGGTTGGGCCGTCGGTATTTCACCTTGTGTGGGAACACGGTCTTGCGGTTTCAGTCCCAATGAAATCAAATCTGCGCCTGTCAGGGGTGGAACCAAGAAATAACGGCGTTTAAAGTCCCGCATGAACGCGGTAAGGTCTTTAAAAGCAGCCTTACATTCAGCCGTAATGGTTTTGGTGCGGTCGGGCGACAGGTCTCGGGACAGCCAATTTTCCGCGTTAGCCGTTTTCTCGGTGAGTTCTTGGACGGCCGCGGCGAGAATGTTCCATACGGCAGCTTTCGTTTGCAGTATCAAAAGCCACGCCTTTGCCATAGCCAATTTCAGCTCCATTGAACCGGGCAGCCAGTCTGTTCTTCTAGCCATAAAATCCTCCTTATAAAAGTCGATGTATAAGAGTATGCTCTATACGTCTAAAATTGTCAAGAATGTTTTTTAAAAAACCGCCTGTTTTTTTAGATTCTTTTATAAAATCTTAAGACACAGGGTCGTTGTCTTAAGACACGGGAGTAAAATCTTAAGACACAGGGTCATTGTCTTAAGACACGGGAGTAAAATCTTAAGACACAGGGTCATTGTCTTAAGACACGGGAGTAAAATCTTAAGACACAGGGGCGTTGTCTTAAGACACAGGAGTAAAATCTTAAGACACAGGGGCGTTGTCTTAAGACACAGGAGTAAAATCTTAAGACACAGGGGCGTTGTCTTAAGACACAGGAGTAAAATCTTAAGACACAGGGTCATTGTCTTAAGACACAGGGTCATTGTCTTAAGACACAGGGTCATTGTCTTAAGACACAGGAGTAAAATCTTAAGACACAGGGGCGTTGTCTTAAGACACAGGAGTAAAATCTTAAGACACAGGGGCGTTGTCTTAAGACACAGGGTCGAGCGGGCGTATTGCCGCCGCTTTAGGGATGGGGATTGGTTTGCGGGGGAAACCGCATTGTGGGAAAGGCTAAAATGCAAGTGTTCTTTGGCTGCCGGCCTTGCGGTTTAACCGCCAGCCGTTTTCCGTCTGCTCTCCTATGTCTTTCAACACGCTTTCTATCGTCTGGTTTTTGGGTTCGCGCCCGTTTCTTAAAAGCGGCATAATCTCATATATGATTTTATCGAAGTCCGTCGTCCCGTTTGTTAGTAAAAAACTCGTTAAGAAGTATTTAATACGCAGTTTTTCGTCTACATGCGTCTTGAACGGCTTGTTTTTTTTTATGTTAAACTTTTCCGCGTCCGGGTCGTAATCAAACCTGTCAAGCAGCAACGGCGTCAAATCAGTATACTGTTTCTGCAATAAATGCAGAAACCCCCGCTCCAGCCCTTTGATGATGAGTTCGTCGTTTATTTCTTCAAGCGTCGCGCCGTGGTTCTTTGCGATAACCCCTTCGATGGTCTGCATCACGATTTCGTCTATATCTTCTCCGAAAACGCCTCTTAACAGGGTCTTTGGATTCTTTGTCTTGCGAAAGTTGAGAATAAGCTCGCCCGACAACACGGTAAAAGGATGCTGGCGCTTCTTGAAAGAAGTTTGCCCGTTCTTCTGCGGAACCGCGCCCGCATATTCGAAGCCGCAGTGTTCGGCGGTATCAATAATCAAATGCCAAAACTCCGGGTCCTTGTGCGCGTATACAAAGGAAAGCCAGCGGTCGAATTTCAGCACGCGGTACATTTCTCGTATGCTTTGCGCTATCAGGCTGTTGTACTCGTCTTTTGTTTTGCGGCGTTCGCCGCCTTCGATGGCTTCCTGCGCGTAGTCTTGCTCCGTAACGTCCAAATCAAGCCACGCGTTCCACATCACCGACAAATCCAAGTACGGTATTTTCTTGCCGTAGGGCGGGTCCGTGTAAATGTAATCAACGCTCTCGTTTGCCAAAAAGGATAAATCCGCCGCGCTTCCTTTTCTGACGTCTAAATGAGAAATGGTTTTATCGTTAATAAAGTATTCCATTTCTTTTTTTGCAGCTTTTACAGCGTTATATCGTAATTCAAAATATTTCATTAAATCTATTTCTTTAGGGCGTGGAGCTATTCTATAACGATAATATTGAAATGCAGAAGCATTTCCGCCGCTTATACTGTCTTCTGTAGCTGTGCTGTTAGTATGGAATGTTAAATTAAATTTTGTAACCATTCCCGAAAACATAAGCAATAAAGTATTTTTTATATTTTCATTTTTCTGTTTTAGAATTATTGATTTAAGCAATGCGAGCTTTGCGGTTTGCGTGTCGCTAAATAGTTTATCTACGGTATCAACATCGGAACCTTTTGGAAGAGCAAGTTTTTTAGGCGGCGGATATTTTTTTAACGTTTTTTGTATTTCTTCTTTGGTTTTTGGTTCTTTCTTTAAATATTCTTGCTTTACTTCTTCAAAGGCTTTTGAAAGTTCAGGCAGTTTTACGGGCGCTGTTAAAGAATTTACCAAAAAAACCGCCATCGGATTAAGGTCCATATTGATTCCTTTTCGACCGTTCATCAGCGCCTCAATTGCCGTAACGCCGCTCCCGCCGAACGGGTCGAGCACCACGTCGCCCTTTTGCGAGAAGTTTTTTATGTATTCGGCTACCACATTCCATGCCTGCCGCGTAAAGTAGCCGTGAACGCCGAAATGCCGTTTGGCCGCCCGCTTCCGCACCGCAATTTCTTCAAGCAAAGGTCTGTTTTTATAATCAATTCTTTCGCACGGCCCCCCCCCCCCCCGCCGTCACTCTTGTTTCATAGGCGAAAGTTTTTCCCGCCTGAAAACTGTTTATTGAAAGAATGGTTCGTAGTTCATTCCAGTGTTTATCAAGCTCGCTCATCTTGAAATAAAGTTTCGGCGTATTTGTTTCCGTGGTTCTATAACAAACAAATTCAAGACCGTTACATAGCGTGAAATAATTACTTTGTACGTCTATGTGCGCGGCGTAAGAGTAGGCTTGTTCAATATTATTCTTTTCTAATATATTTTGATTCGGCGATTTTGTCTCCAGCGTCCACGCATACGCATTTCCAACTTTCATAAGATAATCCGGTCTCATAGTATGCAGTTTGCGCCCCGCGCGTAGTTTTAAGGTTTTGTTGCGCTCTATGTTTTCATAGGAAAAGCCCAGATTTTTTAGAAGAGGTTCAACAATCACCGCCGCTACATCAGCTTCGGTAAAATCTTTCCGTGAAACCAGCGAGTGTATATCGCCGCCGCCGAAAATTTTTTTGCTTATTGCATTTTCTTGTTCCATGCTTTTTCCTCAAATATTCAATCACAAAATCCTATTATACGATGCGTCCACCCCTTTGGAAGTATTTTTTTGTAATGTATCAAACAAATTTATTTGATAATTGTTCTCAAGCCTATTCATAGCCGTAACACTATTCAATGGTGTTT
>JAIRNA010000059.1 GCA_031258305.1 Treponema sp.
CCCCCCCCCCCCCCCCCCCCCCCCCCCCCGCCCCCCAAAAGGTTTTGAGGAAGAGAGGCGCCTGTACCAGAGCCGTTGCTTGCACTGGGTTTCGCTGGGCTGTTTTTTAATGAAGAAAACGGATTTACATTCATATCATAGCCATTTTAATCAGTTATGCTGGAATATGCAAGGGGAAATTGACGAGAAATTGAGGCGGACCTTTTGGCGCGGGCGACTATCAGAGCTGCGTGTCTGACACCGAACCGTCTGCCGCTACGCGGGCGGCTATCAGCGTGTCTGACACCGAACCAGACTGCCGTTACGCGGGCGGCTATCAGCGTGTCTGACACCGAACCAGTCTGCCGTTACGCGGGCGGCTATCAGAGCTGCGTGTCTGACACCGAACCGTCTGTCGTTACGCGGGCGGCTATCAGCGTGTCTGACACCGAACCAGCCTGCTGTTACGCGGGCGGCTATCAGGGCTACGTGTCTGACACCCAGAAACCGTCTGCCGTTACGCGGGCGGCTATCAGCGTGTCTGACACCGAACCAGTCTGCCGTTACGCGGGCGGCTATCAGCGTGTCTGACACCGAACCAGTCTGCCGCTACGCGGGGGCGGCTATCAGAGCTGCGTGTCTCTTGTTGAATGTAGTAGAACGAGCGCCGCGCTCCTGCGGATGTGTTGCGGCTTGAGCCATGAAAGTCCCATCGCCGAGCCTTTGAAAAAGGCTTGTATCTCTTCATCTGTCATGGCGAGTAGTTCACACGGGTCTACACTCTGAGGCAGAATACCTAATTTTGTTTCCGCGCCTGTGATGGGACGTTGGTTATGGGGACAGGCATCTTGGCAAAAAGTACAGCCATAGAGTGTCTGTCCCCATTTGTCCGCTAGGTAAGGCGGCACGGTCTCCTCGTTTCCGGACGCGTACCATTGTATACACCGAAGTATGTCTATGGAGCCGTCTCCGCGCACCGCGCCTGTGGGACATGCGGTAACGCACGCAGCGCAGTTACCGCAGGGGCTTTCCACGAGAGCGAGGTCCCCCTTAAGCGGGTAAGGGAGGGTCATTGCCGCAATGACGACAAGGGATCCGGCTGACCGCGTTATGATGAGGCTGTTCCGACCAATCATTCCAAGACCGCAGGCGCTCGCAATGCGCTTCTCCGGCGCGGGCGAGTTGCAAAACACGCGATAGTCCGCCTTGGTCCCGCCGAATCGTCTGCGGAATATTTGCGACAGCATCTGCAAACGTTTCACGGCTTCACGGTAGTAGTTCTTTCTGGCAAATGGCGCGATAACAGCCCTCGACAGGCTTGTTTGAGAAGACGGCATTTCCACCGAATCGTTTCCATAGGGCAAAGCCGTTACCAACAGAGTCGGACTGTTTATTTTACGGAGCGTATCCGTAGGCGGTTCAAACCGTTCCGTTCCACTCAAGATCCTCGCCTCGCAGAAGCCTGCCTCCAGCGCCAGTCCGAGGATTTCTTCCTTCATATCAACGTCTCCATGCAGAAACGGCGTTCTTTAGCAGCTTCAGAAAATCGGCGCGGGCGATGTCTGTACCGCCCAAGCTCTCGAGGTGGCTTGTGTGGACCTGACAATCAATAAGCTCCACACCGTCAGAGAAAAGCGCCGCCGCCAGCGTAAGAAACGCGGCTTTGGACGCGTTGGGCGCTTTAGAGAACATGGACTCGCCGAAAAAGATTTTGCCGAGTCTGATCCCGTAACAGCCGCCTGAAAGCTGTCCGTTCAAGTAACTCTCCGCGCTGTGGGCATAGCCGAGTCGGTACATTTCCGTATATGCGGCGATCATATCACTCGTTATCCATGTACCGTCCTGTCTTGGGCGGTACGTGGATGCACAGTTTATGATGACGCCAGAAAAATCTCTGTCAAACGTAATTTCAAAGGTCTTTTTCTTAAGAATTTTCTTCATTGATGAAGAAATGTGGAGATTTTGCGGGAAGATGACAAAACGAGGGTTTGGCGATTGCCAGATAATCGGGTCATCTTCGTTATACCAGGGGAATATGCCCTGTTCATAGGCTGAAAGGAGCATTCCGGGCGAAAGATTACCGCCTATGGCAACGATGTCGTCCCTGATTGGGGGAAAGTCAAGTCTTTCCTTTTCCGTAAGGTAAGGGAAATTCGGGTCGGGACCGGACTCGTATCTTTTCATACCGACTTTTATATACTAAGCGGTTGTTTTTGTCAACCTTTATCAGCATCCATAATCAAAATTACAGACGCGCTATGCCGATACAGACGGCCACAGCTCTTTCGTTATCTGGAGAAAAAAGGGAAAGAGGGAAAGGTCGGTGAACAGGATGGTTTATCAGCTTACCATTCAGCGCGAAGGCCGTTGAGCCGCCGCCGTCCAGATTCAAGCCGTCTTTCGCGCCAAGCGCCGACAGTATCGAGGCGGTTTCCTTTTCGGTTGCGCCTACGCTCGCTGACTGCCTGCCGTCAATGACGAGCATATACAAGATGCGCCCTTTATCGGAAAGCCCGATTGCCGTCCGCGGGTGACGTGCCGTTGACTCCAGAACGCGCTTTGCGATATTTCCATCTTGAAGCATTATACGGAAACCGCCCGCGGCGTTTTCAATATGCTCAAGCGTTGAGCTGTTGATTCGGCTTTGCTCTACGATTTCTGCACTCCCATCCGTTTTAAAGATTACTGCTGCAAACGATGGTTCTGGATTCTGTTGCAGTAATCCATTCGTGACAAAAATACCGATAATTTGCCGTTTTTCACCTTCCTTCGCGCTCACAGGGGCAAACGGTGAAGCATTTATCGCGGCTATGCACCCGGCTTGACGCGCAAAAGAGCTTACAAAAACGCTTGGAATGATTCCGAATTCCACCCCGGGCTTGTTCAAAACTACTTTAAAACCAGCATCCAAGTCTACCCGCAAAAAATAAAACGCCAGACGCGGTTTTTCTATTTTTCCCCGACCAATATCGACGCCGTCCATCAAATTTTCCCATCTCGGCGACCAATCTTCTACTGTTATGTTCTTTTGGACCGATTCAGAGAAGAATTCGCCGTTCCCACGGATAGAAGTGCAAGACAGACAGATGAAAAAAACAAGCGAATAGGTACACATATTACCAGTCAAACCCGAACACCGCCTTTTCGGAATAATCTCTTTTGGGACCGAAGATACAGGATGGGAATAGAGGCTTGTTCGGAGAATCCGGGAAGTGCTGGGTTTCCATACAGAACCCGGCGTGCTTGCCGTAGACCGAACCTGTTTTCCCTTGAACGCCGTTGAGATAGTTTCCCGTATAGAATTGGACGCCGGGCTGGGTGGTAAAAACACGCATATTTCGTCCGGAAACAGGATCGAAAACCTCGGCGCAGGGACGCAGTTTCCCTATGTCGCCGTCAATCACGAAACAGTGGTCATATCCATTAGGGGTCAGTTCGATGTCATTTCCAATGGGCTTTCGAATCTTGAAATCAAAGGGCGTGCTTTGCACAGGCAAAATCGTACCTGTTGGTATGCCGTAAACGTCAATCTCCACATAATAGGACGAATGAATGACAACCCTGTGAGCGAGGATATCCCCTCTTCCTTCGCCCGCGAGGTTGAAATAGGTGTGATTAGTCAGGTTCACCGGACAATCCGCATCCACTTTTGCCTCGTAAATTGCCACCACTTCATTTGACTTGGTGAGTCCGTAACAAACCGCGGCTTTTAGCTCGCCCGGAAAGCCTTCGTCCCCATCAGGGCTGTTCAATACAAGTCGAACAAAGACTCCATCGTCTACTTTGAATTGCTCTGCTTTCCATACACGCCTGCCGAAGTTTTTCAAACCTGAATGGAGGCTGTTCTCTCCGTCATTTTTGAGAAGCTTAAAGGTCTTACCGTTAAGGTTAAATTGAGCGCCGCCTATGCGGTTGGCGAAACGTCCCACAGTAACGCCGAAAAAAACAGCGTCCGCCGCGTACCCGCCCAACGTCGAATAGCCAAGCGCCACATCGGCGATTCCATTTTTCTTCGATGGCACATTCAAAGATGTCATCGCCGCGCCTAAAGTAGATACCGAGAGAGACAGGTCTCCAGCGGACAGCGTATAAAGGTCAACTTTTTCCCCAGAGGAAAGGGTCCCGAATGTTTTCTTGGTGATTTTCATAGAGGAAAGTATATCACAAGAGCAGACAAGAAACAAGCGATTTTTAGAGGAGCGGTGCAGCCTTCACTC
>JAIRNA010000110.1 GCA_031258305.1 Treponema sp.
GGGCGTAAAGACTTGGTGACTGGGGATGTGTTCCCAGCATACGCAAGATTTCAAGGAAAATATCACCCCGCGGATCTGCCACAGAGATTTATTATTTTCAGGATTTTATTCTAGCATAAGTATCGAAAAAACAAGAAAACTACGAAAATCTAGCGATTTGGTGTCGGTGTCAGACACCCGTTGATGTCAGTAGGCTCGTCTAACAATTCAGACAGCCCGTGCAGCCGGTGATATAAACTCCCAAACACCCACTCCACAGCTCGCTCCACAAGCCCCGCCTTCACTGGATTCTCCTCGATGTATTCCCGCACCCGCAGAAAATCCGTTATCCCTCGGATTATCCGTGAATAGAACCGATCACCCCAGACGTGCCCAGTCCCCCCTCTCGCACGTTGAAGCGGACCGCAAACGTCTGCTTCAACCACTGTATAATCCGTAGCAACTGGAACCCGTCATCCGGCCTGATGAAGAACGACAACCGCGCCTCCTCAAGCCTAAACCAGCGAATCTCGAAGGCGAACCGACCCTTCACCTCCAGGAACACCCGAAAGAAAAGTGCCTTCGCCCGCCACAATCGGAAGAGTGGCTCTCTATTGTTGACCGCCATCCACACCTCGTACCACACACCCTGCGCCAGAATTCTCTTTTGCCTCATACAATATATATGGGGTTGACTCGCCGTTTTGCTTTAATCAGACGGTTGATATGACTATCTTTAGTCCACCGTAGGTTTCCTTTCTACTGAAACGGGTTGTAAAAGCGGTTTCCATCCTTGAAAGTAAACCACAAGGCGAAACCGAAAAGCAGGGTAGACATGAACAGGATAATCTTGTCCGCTTTTGAAAAAGGCTTATCCGTGAACCACGTTCGTTTCTTATTTTTGCCGAAACCGCGCAGTTCCATAGCGCGGCTTATCACGTCAATGCGGTCGAGCGAAGAGAAAATGAGCGGCAAAAGGATGTTTGCCGCGCCCTTGAGCCGCTTGATGGGGGATGCCTTTGCGGAAAGTTCCAAACCTCGCGCCTGCTGAGATTGGGAAATAGTCTTATAATCCCGCTGAACGTCCGGAATGTAGCGCAGGGTCAAACTAACCGCAAAGGCGATGGTATAACTGACACCGATTTTGTTGAGGGATGCCGCGAATTCACTTGGATGTGTGGTGACGATGAGTAGAATAGCGATAGGTACAACGCTTATGTATTTGAGAATAATATTGAATTCGTAGAAAAGTTGTTCCGCTGTGAGAGTCCATCTACCCATTCCTTGAATAATGACATGCCGCGTTCCGTAAATCAGAACGCCCTGTTCCGGAGCGAACACATAAATCGCGAGGATATTGAGCGCCATGAAAAACAACAGCATCTTAAAGATAAAAGACACTTCAGTAAACCGGGTACGGGAAATGACAAACATCACTAACCCCACCGCGCAAAGTCCAAGCATGATACGGGTGTCGTAGCCTGCCATAGTAATGATCGACCACAGTAGAAATATAACGAGTTTCGTTACGCCGGACAGTCGGTGAACCGGAGAATCTTTCTCAATATACGACAGCATGAATGCCATGTTTACCCCTTTGGCTTTATTTAACCATTAAGCACATTCTACACAGACGGTAAATCACATTGATCCCGTTTCCGGCATATCATTCATCTCAACTCCAACACGCCCAGACAGCCCTACCTGTGTACTCCGCCGTTATGAGAGTCTCTCTCAAATGCGATGAATTTTTCGATGAACGATTTCGGCTCAAGACCCGCTCGGCGGGCAAGCGTATCCAGGGACGTTCTTTTGAGATTCGCCTTTTCGGTAATTGCATCACTGATTAAGACAAGAGCGGGCGGCGCATCCGCAATAAGAACGCCTTCGGACAACACAACCGCCTTTTCCGCATATTCGAGCATAAGATGCATATCGTGGGTTATCATGAGGAGGGTGATGTGTTGCTCGTTATTGAGCCGACGCAAAAATTCCATGATGCGCGAATAGTTACGGAAATCCTGCCCAGCGGTCGGCTCGTCGATAATCAGTAGAGACGGACCAAAGACTAAAATAGCCGCGATAGTCAGCCGCTTTTTCTGCCCAAAGCTCAAGGCGCTGATGGGCCATGACCTGAATGGGTAAAGCCCGCAGATGTTCAAAGTCTCGTAAACTCGTTCCTTCACCTCGCCTTCGCTGATCCCTCGATTCCGAAGCCCGAATGCAACCTCGTCAAAAATCAGCGGGAAAGATAACATAAGGTTGGGATTCTGCATACAAAAACCGATGCGTTCCGCGCATTCCTTTATAGAAAGACTGGCAAGGTCCTTGCCATCAAAGAAGATTGCGCCAGAGGAAGGCGTGTCGAAACCGCAGATGAGTTTCGCCAGTGTTGATTTTCCCGCGCCATTACGCCCTGCAAGCGCGACAGACGCCCCCCTTTCCACCGTAAAAGATACCTTGTCCAAAACCAAGGAATTATCATACCTGAAACACAGGTTTTTAATCTCCAAAAGCGCAGGGCGGGACTGTTTCGGCGGATTAAGCGGTAAACTTTCGTTCCATGCGATGAGAGGTTTTGGGTCAAAAACCAGCGTGTCTACGTTTGATGGATGTGTTTCCGGTGTAACCTTGATGCCTACGTAACGGAGGGCGCTCAGGTAAAGCGGCTCGCGGATACCTGTTTGCACAAGGATACTGGAAGACAGCAAGTCATCAGGAGGCATATCCGCAATGACACGGCCTTTCTCCATAACGATGATGCGATCAACTGGGCAAGAGATCGCATCTTCAAGCCTATGTTCGATGATGATGATGGTTTTTCCGTTTTTCTTTTTCAAATCGTCAATCAGTTTAATCGCTTTTTTGCCGGTTGCCGGGTCCAAATTGGCGAGTGGCTCGTCAAAAAGGAGGAGTTCCACGCTGTCCATCAACACACCGGACATAGAAACCCTCTGCTTTTGTCCACCGGACAGGTTTTGTGGGGCTTTTGCAAGATGTTTCTCTATATTCACGAGGTTTGCGGTTTCAAGAACGCGCACCCGCATCTCATCTACCGGAACGCAGTCATTTTCCGCGGCAAAGGCTATGTCTTCTGCCGCGCTTAAGCCCACAAATTGAGCGTCTGTGTCCTGCAAAACAGTTCCCACCTTCTTCGCTCTGGTGAAAATATCGAGATTTTCGGCGTTTTCACCAAAGAGCGATAGGAATCCACTCGTCTTACCAGAAAAGGCATGGGGAATCAGTCCATTGATGCAATGAGCTAAGGTACTTTTACCGGAGCCGGAAGGTCCGAGTACCAAGACTTTTTCTCCTTTTTTCACCGTAAGATTGACGTTTCGGAGGCTCGGCTCTGTTTGCGTCCGGTAGGTGAACGAAAAATCTTGAAAACAAACGGCGGTTTCGCTCACTTTTCTTCTTTCAGACTACCTGCTTTTACCCGTGTCTTTGAATAGCCGAATGCAAGGAGGCTTCCCAAGACGAGAACCACTGTGGCGTTCAGACTACCCGCGACAAGTCCTTGCAAGAATACCTTGTCCGCAGGTTCCTGGTAAATAAGGATGTCCAGCACCGGCGCAACGCCTATCCAGGCAATGGCGTTTGCGACTATTTGAACAATGTTGAAAATGACACAAGCTTTCACGTCAAATTCGCCTCTTTCGATTCGGTAAAGCTTCCATAAAAGCCCTGCCAAAAGCCCGAAGAGAGCATCCGCAATGACCCAGCTCCACCAAACGCCACCCCATGTGAGGTCGGTCAGGGTATGTCCAATGAAGGCGATAAAGAGACCCGCTATGGGACCGAAAATAGCGGCGAAGACCGCGACTATAGCGGGCGCGAGGTTGAGGTTTGTATTCGGTATTCCCGAAGGAATGGCCACGAACCGCATAAGCACGAACATAATTGCCGCGCCTATGCCGATTGCCACAACCGTCTTAACGGAAACTAATTTCTTGTTTTCCATAAAAAACTCCTTGACGGCATTGTATAGTAAAATAAAAAAATATACAAGGTTATTTATGATATGGCAAATGGATGACCATAATGGATTGACAAAATGGTTTACAAATTGTATGGTTTCCGAAATGGACATTTACCGAGAAAATTCTCGCAAACATGCACAAATAAGTCATTCGTGTCCATTCGGTGACTCAAGCTGTGTTTCAATAAAAATCTAAAGGAGAAGAACAAATGAAAAGTGATATTGTAAAGAAAGGCATTGCCCGTGCGCCGCAGAGGTCTCTGTTCAAGGCGCTTGGCTTCGTGGACGAGGAGCTGGACAAACCCCTTGTGGGTGTTGCAGTTGCGGAGAGTGAAATTGTACCGGGGCATGTACATTTAGGCGTAATCGCCAAGGCGGTTGCAGATGGTGTGCGGAACGCCGGCGGCGTACCGGCGCGGTTTCCTGTTATCGGCGTGTGTGATGGTATCGCTATGGGACACGATGGCATGCGCTACTCGCTTATCACGCGGGAACTCATCGCGGATTCAATCGAATGTATGGCGATGGCGCATGGATTCGACGCGCTCGTGTTTATCCCGAACTGCGACAAAATAGTGCCGGGTATGCTGATGGGGGCCGCGAGGGTAAATCTACCGGCGGTCTTCGTTTCAGGCGGCCCTATGCTGGCGGGGAGACGCAACGGTAAACCGCTTACCCTGACTACTATGTTCGAGGCAGTCGGCGCGGTTGCCGCAGGCACGATGAGTGAAATGGAACTCGCCGAGTTGGAGGAAGCGGCCTGTCCGGGCTGTGGTTCGTGTTCGGGAATGTTTACTGCGAATTCGATGAACTGCGTTACTGAGGCGCTTGGCATGGCGCTTGCGGGCAATGGTACGATTCCCGCGGTTATGGCGGAACGGGTACGGCTCGCCAAACGGACAGGTATGCTCGTCCTTGATATTTTACGTAAAAACATCCGCCCGCAGGATATTTTGACCGAAAAGGCGTTTTTGAACGCACTCGCTTTGGATATGGCGCTTGGTTGTTCGACTAACACGGCCCTGCATCTACCGGCAATCGCCCATTCCGCAGGCGTACCGTTTATAGATTTTCCATCGATAGTCAATCGTGTCAGCGCCATTACGCCGAATCTGTGCAGGCTGGCACCTGCGGGCGAATCCGTCATTGAGGAGCTTCACGCGGCAGGAGGCGTTTCGGCGGTTTTGGCAGAATTAGCGAAGAAAAGCCTGGTTGATCCATCTGCACTTATGGTAGATGGAACGCTTGGGCAGAGATTGAAGAATATACTCAACCGCAATACATGTGTTATCCGACCGATTGATGAGCCGTTTTCGGAGACAGGAGGACTTTCCGCGCTCACCGGTAATCTCGCGCCGGACGGGTGTATAGTCAAGCAGAGCGCAGTCGCGCCTGCAATGCTCTTTCATGAAGGGCCGGCGCGGGTATTTGATTCTGAGGAGACGGCTTTTGCCGACATCATAGGTGGAAAAATCAAGGCAGGTGATGTGGTGGTCATCCGTTACGAAGGACCGCGTGGGGGACCTGGTATGAAGGAAATGCTGGGGCCGACGGCCGCGCTTGCGGGACTAGGGCTTGGCGACAAAGTAGCCCTCATCACGGATGGGCGTTTTTCCGGCGCGACCCGCGGAGCGGCCATCGGCCACGTTTCACCGGAAGCGGCATGCGGCGGCGTTATCGGTTTACTCAAAGAAGGGGATATTATCGCTATCGACATCGTGAAACGCGCCGTCAACGTCAAACTATCCGCCGCGGAGCTGGCAAGACGCAAGGCGGAATGGACACAGCCACCGTCTAAAGTCGGGGATCCCAAAACGTACCTTTACCGCTACGCCCGGCAGGTAAGTTCCGCGTCAACCGGCGCGGTATTTGAATGATTGCCACAGTGTTACCAATAAGAAAAAGAGGAGAGTCTCCGCCATGC
>JAIRNA010000116.1 GCA_031258305.1 Treponema sp.
CACAATCAGAAAATCCTTTTCCGCCTGACAAAGTGGTGGAATATTTTGACCCGGATGTTTCCAAAATACCCGCGGAAGACATAGAAAAACTGTGCGCGTTGTGGGGCTTTGACCCGTCAGCTATACCGCGTGAAAACAATTGTTTAGTCGTCTGTTCAAGCAACTGGAATATAAAAGGGGAAGCCATCGGTACCCGGTCTGATGAAATGATGAAGAACTACGGAGACGCTTCTTTACTCTACCGTATCATGATTCAGTTGTCGCTTGATTACTTTCTGCGCGAAGGCTTCACGCCGATAGTAAAATGGCATCCTATTATAGAAATACAGGACGCGGCGGTGAATCTGCCCGATGCCGTTGTCGTCAACCGATTGATTGATATGGCGTTCTTCGACTACTTAATCAAGAAAGTCAACGTCTCCTTCGAACAGGTCTTGTCGTACGGTTCTACCGCTGTAGCAAAATCCGCAGATATAGCGAAAGACAAAAACCATCTAGGGTTGCTTGCCTTTGTCTATTCGTTTCATTTGGCGAACCGCATATTCGTTATTCTAAAAATGATAGAAAAACTGGGCGTGTCCTCCGTTAAGGCGGCGTTTCTTGACTCAAAATGGTATTGTTATGCGGACACAGTTAAAATATTCGCCGAAGCTTTATTTGGAATCAAAACGGATATTGTATCAGCGGACAAGCTCTCCGCGGAAGATACGGCTATTGTCGTGGTTGACCCTCTAAGCAAAATAAAGAGCGGTTTCTATACAGACATCGCCAAAAAATGTCTGGACGCGGCGGTGTTTTTTCCGGCGGCGGATACTATGAGTACACCGGACGGAATTCATCAAAACGAGCTTAACGGACGGTATATACGGCGATGCGTAGTCAAAAAATTGTTCGAACATTCGGCTTTACCCGCACATGATGAAGTGTTCAATATTCTTTGCCTCAAGAAAGACTATTACGAGCCGTTAAGGGACTTTCAATTTTCCCGTACACTGAAATATGCAAAGGCGGAAATCAGCCTGCAACCGTTGTCCGAAAACGGGCTGTCCGCTTGGCGTAAAGACGAATGTATAGCCTGGCTTAAGCGGAGGCGTCCTCCTCTGAATATGCGCGTTTCGCGGGTGCTGATTACCGGCGGCGGTTCCGGCATAGGGCTTGCGGTTGCAAAACGGCTGGTAGAAGAGGGCTGTCAGGTTTGCATAGCTGGCAGAAGCATTGAAAAACTCCGCAAGGCGCACATGGAAATAGGCTCCAGTAAACTATCGATTCTGCAATGGGATGTCAAAGATATTTCGGTTCTACCAAACAAACTCCTAGAAGCCGCGGCTCTCCTCGGAGGGCGTTTCGACGGGCTCGTTCAATCAGCGGGAATCTATCGGCACGTATTTATCAATAACACAAGCGAAGCGGATTGGGATGAGATAATGAACATCAACGCAAAAGCGCCTTTCTTTATCATGCAGAAAGTCTGTCAATATTTTCAACAAAATCATATTCAGGGGAATATTTGTAATGTTTCTTCTTGCGTGGGTGATAGCGTCGCGGATATTCCGGGTCCCTATGCGGCGTCTAAACTTCTATGCACCAAATTTACGCGGAGTTTCGGTAAGGCTTTCGTGAGTCAAGGAATCGTGATAAACGGCGTCGCGCCGGGCGACGTTCTAACGGCTATGTGTCCTCATGGAGGCGCAAAGAATTTGTTAAGATGCGCCGCCTCGCCTGAAGAAATAGCGGAAACCGTTATGTTCTTATTGAGTAATACGGGGGGGGGGGGTCATATCGTGGCTGAAACGGTTTTGATTAATTATCTGGGGTAATAATGTATACAATGGAAGAATATAAGCGGATACTTTCCACCTGTTTTGCGGAAAATAAAGACGTGGTTTTCGATCACGTCGAGGTGTACGGCGACTTTCTACCCACGGTTTGTAAGTTCACTGGCGCGGTTATGACGGATGACGGCAGAATAGTCGGTATTCCCAATTCAGGCAATCAGATAGTTGTCATAAATCCTGATTTTGAGAAAACCGGCCGCGAACCGTTTGAATTGTTTAACGGCGCGTTTGAATCGGAACCTTTTGGTTGGACTGGCGGCGTTTTGTATAAAGGGAATATCTTCGCTCTGCCGCGGAATGCAAACTCGGTGTTGAAAATAGATCCAAGCCATAGGACCGCGGAGAGAATAGCCCTCCCAACCACGTATGAGAAGGCAAATAGCGCCCAAGGAAGGGATTTTCACCATTATTCCGGCGCTCTATGCAACGGCAAGATCTACTGTACGCCCAAGGGAGAAAGCCATATATTAGTGATTGATTTGGACGCCCTAAACGGTAGTAACGCAGAGAATGTCTGTCATTGTATCCCTTGTGAAGCTGCCGGCTATTTGGGCGCGGTTTTACACCCTAACGGGTTGATATATTTTTCGCCGCCTGACGGATGTCAAGTCATGATTCTTGACCCTGTGAGCGAAAAAATACGATTTATTGGGGACAAATCCATCTACGGTGCGTTTAAAATGAGTATCTCGCCAGATGGAACGATGTACGGGTACAGTCACAGCAAGGGTATACTGAAAGTTGATACGGTAAACGAGCGGGTAACAAATGTTTGCGATAAGATCGGCGTCGTTCCGTCTGGCATTTATGGTTGCAGTTGGGGATTTAATGGAAAATGCTATGCCTACATAAGCAATAACATACATTTATTTGAGTTTAATCCAAATAATGAGAGCGTGTCTATTCTTGCAGTTATAGACGACGGCAAATTTAATTATGCAAAATGCGCGGGTGGTATTTTAGCACAGGACGGTTCGATTTGGCAGGTTCCCGCGTTCGGAAGATTCATCTATAGGATCGTCTTTTCTGGAATAAAGACGCAACTGCCTATTGAATTTCTTAAACAACCATATTTTTCAGGATATTGAGAAGCGTACGAAACCATCACCAAAATCGAAAACGCTTTCTCGGAGGTAAAGGAGTGGAAAATGGCTGAGTTGAAGTGGTATATGGGCGATAATGCGGACAGAGTGAACGCGTCTCTGGACGAGTTAAAGCGGTGGTATGCGGACGATAACGTGGGCAGAGTGAACGCGTCTCTGGACGAGTTGAAGCGGTGGTATGCGGACGATAACGTGGGGCAATTCTACAAGCGGCTCGATCAACTGGAGACGGAGATGCGTAAGCGAGAGACGCGGACAGAAGAGCGGATAACCCAAGCTCTCGGTGAGATAAAAGAGCTTTACCGCGGACTGCTTATGTCGCGTTCGTGGCGTATCGGACGGGCAATTACGTGGTTGCCGCGCAAAATCAAAGACTTGTTCCGTCATACATAAAACGGGCGCTCCAGATCCGCCCTAGGTGAATATCCACGAATTGCGGGCAAAGCCTGATGCCTCATTAAAACAACTACAAAAGACAAGAGGTTGTTTTGTGTCCTTTGTTGCTCATTGAAGAGGTTTACGGGTGGGTGTAGCGCCACTTGTCGACATGTAAATAAAAATAATTGAAATACAAAGGAGAAAATGTATGCAATTACAAAAACTGCTGTTTCCCAAAATAGGAGAGATAGCGAAAGATATGTATGTACGATGCGATTTTAGCAAGAACAGCCTCATCGCCGGTGAAAAATGGCTCGTGATGAAGAAGAATCAAATCGCGTACTTTGACACGTATTTCAATTCGTTTTCCGTGGGGAAATGGAAGAAATACACGATTGCAGACACAGTGGAACTACAGCTCACGCTAAAAGGGGCGTTTGAAGTGGCGCTAACGCGGTTCGAGCCAAACGGAGAGGGATTCACCAAGTATTGCTTGGGCGGAGAGTTGGTCGTGTGCAAGGAGGCGCAGGAGTTCCGATTCGTGTATCCCCCCTGTCCGGCGGAAGGTGTTCTGGCGTTTGAGATTACCGCATTTAGAAAGAACAGCGAGTTTCTCGGTGGCGCGTATTGCGTGGAGATTGACGAATCTTCCCTGCCCCACGTGAATTTGTCCTTATGCATCTGCACGTACAAACGCGAGGAGTACATAAAGAACAGCGTCTCTATGCTCCAGCGGGATGTGTTCAGGAACAGGGATTCGTCTTTACGGGACCATTTGTGGGTCTATATTGCGGACAATGGACGGACCTTAAAGCGCGATGATGTGGAGAGCGCAAGAATACGACTGTTTCCGAACATAAACGCGGGCGGGTCAGGCGGCTTCACCCGCGCTATGATGGAAGCGCTGGCGGAACGAGAAGAGACCGGTCTTACGCATATTGTTTTGATGGATGATGACGTGGAATTCACGGCAGACGCGCTTGAGCGGACCTATGTGTTTTTGCGGCTGTTAAAACCAGATAACCGCAATGTTATGCTCGGCGGCGCGATGCTTTTGCTTGACCATCCCTCTATTCAACACGGCGCGGGCGAGACATGGCGTGTTGACGGTACGGTGTTCAACAAAATCGGACTCGATATGCGCATTCTAGCGGATGTTATTCGGAACGAAATCGAAGACGGCGCCAACCAGCTCGCGTGGTGGTTCTGCTGTTTTCCCATAAGCGGCCTGCAAGACGACATTCTGTCCATCCCCATCTTTTTCCAATACGACGACATAGACTTCAATCAGCGGTATCGGGATATGTCAAAAGTAACCTTGAACGGAGTCTGTCTGTGGCACGAGTCGTTTAGCAAGAAGCAATCTTTGTGGAAAGAATACTACGCTATTCGGAATCGGCTTATTATTTGTGCGTTGCACGGGCCCGAGGCAGAGTTTACCCCCGAGTTTATTCAACAGCTTGTAGGCGAGGTGGTTCTGCGGAATATCTTGCTTTATCGGTATAAATGTGCATGGCTGGCGATTCGGGCTGTCGAAGACTGGTTCAAAGGGTTTGACTGGCTTGCCGCGCAGGACCCGGAAGCCTTACACCGCGAGGTTATGGCAAGCGTCTACAAGCTTGCGCCTCTGATGGAGTTGCCGGCCGCATTTGACCGCGAGTCCTATAAGCGGAATAAGGAATGGAAGACGGAAGGACGCGTACGGCGCTTTATTCGGCGGGCGACCTTGAACGGACTGCTTCTGCCCGTGAAGCGGTATGGCGTCATCGTTTCTACCGAGAATCCTATACACGGGTATTTGTACCGGGCTGGCTCCGCTCTGAACTACGATGAAGAGAGCGGACGCGGTTTCATGGTCTACCGGGACATCAAAGAGTCTCTGCGTGTCTGGCTTTCATGGCGGCGTCTGCGTAAAGAAATAGCCCGCCGCTTCGCGGAAACGGTAAAGCAATACCGCAAGACGTACCCACAATACAAGACCGAGGCGTTCTGGCGCGGATATCTGGGAATAGTATGAAGAATGTGATAAAAAGAATAAAGAATCGGTTAAAAAGAATCTTGAATAGAAAGCCGAATACTCGTGAGCAAATACAGAACTTGCGTGAACAGTTGGGGATATTGACGTCCGCTGTTGTGGAACAATCGCGAGTTTTGCAAGATATATCCGTTTCTATCCGGGGGCTGGCCGAGGATTTGAAACACACGAAAAATATCACGCACGATTCCTTACTCTTGAGTCGGGGCATAGATGAAACAACGCGGAATTCGCAAAACGTCGTAACTGAGGTCAAAAGCATCGTCGATGAATCCCGTATGGCGCAGAAAAAAGTCCTCGCGGTTGCGACGAATGCGCGTATACTCCAGAACATCATGCTTAATCCTGCGGAAATACCGCCCGCGCGGGGGCATCAAAGAATCTGGCAGCTCGCGCTCCTCCATTTACTTGAATTGTTTGACCGTGTGATGGATGCCCACAAGATTGAATATTTCATCCATTACGGCGTCTTGATTGGGGCTTACCGAAACGGTGGCTTCGTTCCGTGGGATGATGATATTGATATAGGTATAATGCGTGAAGATTACGAGAAGACGGAGCCTATTCTGCGCGGCGTCTTTCGCGGCGAAGGTTTTGATGTCGATGTGGGCGATATACTGCGCGTGTTTTACACCATTCCGGGGCGCAAATACAATAAGTCGTGCAGAACCGATATAAACAGAAGTTCTCTATTCATTGATATCTTTCCAATGGACTTTTATCATTGCAGGGCAGAGCCTGTCCAGTTTAAGGCGCTCAAAGAAAAAAGACTGCAAGCGCGGAATATCATGCAACGCCCAACAAACCGTATTTTCGGCTCGCTTGCCTCTCCAGCTTACGCGGCCGCGCTTAAATTAAGAGACACAATGATAATGGAAAACAAACCCGCGGATAAAGAGAACGGTGATGTCTTTATGGGGCTTGATTTCCCCTTCTACGTTAATAATAGCGTGTATCGGCACGAGCATGTTTTCCCGCTCAATCGGATTACCTTCGAGGGACGTTCATTTCCCTGTCCAAATGACGTGTCGACAATACTTTTAGAGACTTACGGCGATATTACCCTGTTTCCCAATAGCCTGCTGCCTCACGATGACGACAAATTAGTAACCCTTATGACGGAGGAAGTCCGTGGATTTGAAGACTTCATCGCCCGCCCCGTCGAAGAACTCCTCGACAGCTTGATGAACAGCGCTAGGAAGGAACAGCGGGTC
>JAIRNA010000014.1 GCA_031258305.1 Treponema sp.
TTAAATTTCAAAAAAGAGCGTAATGCGTCCGCAAAACCGCCGTCTTGCAATATTTTCAAAATATAACTATACTAATCCATGGTTCGATTATGCGATATTCAGATTTTTTGAAGCACGTCGACGAACAGACGCGATTCAAAGGGATTGTGCGGTATGATGAACCGTTGTCCGCCCATACAACATTTAAGGTAGGGGGACCCGCGGATGTTTGGATTCGTCCTTCTGCGGATGTTTTTCAGGATTATGCGGCAGTTCTCCTCACATTAGCCCGCGCTGAGGGAGTACCGATTTTCATACTGGGAGGAGGCGCGAACATCGTTCCTTCAGACGCGGGTTTTCAGGGCGTTATTCTGGACACTGGCGGGTATAGAGGTTGTCTGGCGGTAGAACCCGGCTCCGCGTCTTTTGCCGCGGGATCGCCTATAGACATGGCTGGAGAAATCGCCGCATCCAGGCGGTGGGGAGGGCTTGAGTTCCTCGCCGGTATGCCGGGGTCAATAGGCGGAGCCGTGTATATGAACGCGCGTTGTTACGAAACATCAGTGTCGGATAGGCTTGTGGAAACGGCTGTGCTGGAGCTTGACGACAGCGTCTTTCAAAAAAAAACGGTGCCCTTTCGTGAAACCGACTTCGGATACAAGAAAAGCCCCTTTCAGAGCAGGCAAGTACTCATACTCTCGGCGAAATTTGCCGTATGCCAACGGGAGTCGGCGCTTATCCGCGAGGAAATGGATATGCACCGTAAGGACCGCGAAACCAAAGGACAGTATAGGTTTCCATCGGCCGGATCTGTGTTCAAGAACAATCGCGCTTTCGGCAAGCCTGTGGGTAAAATCATAGACGAACTGGGCTTACGCGGACTTTCCCGCGGCGGGGCAATGGTTGCGCCTTTTCACGGGAACATTATCGTCAACACGGGCGCCGCGACCGCGGACCACATCCGATCTTTGACAGACGAAGTGCGAGAAGCGGTCCGCGAAAATACCGGATTCGTTCTCGAACCAGAGATCATTTTTTTGTAAGGAGTAAACCTTTGCCGACAAATTTTATTATCAACTTTTTAACCGCGCATGAGGCGGAATTAATTTCGCTGTCTGGGAAAATCATCACGGCCGGCATCATCGTATTAGCGTGCCGTCTCTTGTTGACCATCGTGAAAAGAATCACGACCAAAGTAAGCGGCACCAAGCTCGGAATCGACGAAACTCTTTTGTCGCTTATGAGAGTCGTCTCCAAATACGCGCTCATCGCCATTGCGATAATTATGATACTCGGCGTGTTCGGAGTCAACACTACAGGGCTCGTAGCCGTCTTGGGAGCGGCCGGGATCGCCATAGGACTCGCGCTCAAGGACACCCTTGGCAACATAGCGGCAGGCCTCGTGCTGGTGCTCCTGCGCTCCTATCGCAAGGGCGACTTCATCGAATTCGGCTCCTTCATGGGAACCGTGAAGGACTTTGACCTATTCACCACATCCCTTGAAACTCCAGACGGCGTATTTATCTCCGCGCCCAATTCTTCAATCTGGGCGTCGCCGCTTAAAAACTACAGCAGAAACAGCAAACGCCGTATGGAATTCACCATCGGCATTTCCTATGATGACTCGATTGAAACCGCCTACCAGACTCTACGGGCTGTCGTAGACGCGGAAGAACGATTCCTCAAAGACCCGGCGCCCCAAATCATGGTGCATTCCCTGGGCGACAGCTCAGTAAACATCACCCTTCGCGCATGGGCGGAAAGCAGCGTGTATTGGGATGCCTATTGGTTCCAGATGAAGAACATTAAGGAAAAAATCGAGGCCGCAGGGCTTTCCATTCCCTTCCCCCAGAGGAGCGTCCATATCATTGAAGACAAAAGTTGCAAGAACTAACACTGAACAGATTGAGTCAACGAATTATACGAACTGACGAATTCTGCCGACACAATTCGGTGACTCTTTTTACCGAAAGTACGCTTTAATCCGTGTAAATTCGTGGCTCTCTTTTTTGTAGATCCCGCTATCGTTTTCGAGAAGAGTTGACGAACCGCTCGAAGTCATTTATATTTCTGACGAGTATCCTGTCCGGCAGTATTTCTATCCGGTGCTGGGACTCAAAATGCCCCAAGATAGATCTTACTTGGGGGGTATTCATGCCCGCCCAATGAGCGACCCCTTCAACGGTGGTTTTGAAGTCTCGGCGGGTGGTGGTGCGTTCTACGTCGGGCATAGTTTCGTCCATCATAAGGAATACATCGGCTATTTTTGCCTGTGGATCGTCAAGGGTCAGAATCATAAAGCGGCGTTTCTGATCGTAGATACGTTTCGTAAACATTTTGAGGAGTTTGAGGGCCATCTGAGTGTTGCCTCTCATCAGAATATCAAAATTTTGACGATTGAACTCCAAAACCTTTACGTCGTCCATCGCTATAGCTGTGGCTGAACGTGGAGAGTTCTCAAGAATCGCCATTTCTCCGAACATCTCCGACGGCTGTAAAATATCCAGCGTTTTTTCAATTTCGCCTACTATTTTGACGAGCCGTACTCTTCCAGACATAATGAAGTAAAAAGTATCGCCCCGCTCGAATTCGGAAAAAATCATTTCGCTTGCCTTATAACTCTTGGCAAAACGCAAGAAGGCTTCGAGTTGCGCCATTACGTTCCTCCTAATTTCTTTATAGCGGCAGTAATTTCTTCTTTGACCGCGTCGTTGGTTATTAAATTGAGCGATTTTTTGTAGAAAGCAAGCGCCTGCTCCGTACGTCCGCATTGCTCATGGGATTGCCCTATGAGGAATAACGACTGTCCAGCAAAGGTATGATCCGGCTTTGTGGAGATCAATTGGGTGTAATACTTGATACATTCTTCATATTTACCCATAAGGAAAAGGCACCGCCTCATCTCAAATTCACTTTTTTCCACAAAGTCTATATCGCCTAAATCCGCGACTTTTTTTAAGATCTGGCACGCAGGCTGATATTTTCCTTGGGATATGAAGTCTTGCGCTTCTGTGTAGAGTTGGGCAGATTCCGAAACAGACGCTGTGTCTATAGCTTCTTCCTCAGGATCGATTTTGGCAAGGCCGTCTCCGTAACGTGCGATATGTGTGTTCGCGGATCTGAGGTAAGCTTCTACCTGACTCATCTGTTTCCCACTGGGATAATAAGACAAATAACGTTCAAATATATGGCGTGCGTAGGAGTACTTCTTGTTTTTGAAGTAATATTCGCCCACTGCGAAAAGTCCCACATCCGGCGCTTGAGTCTTTTCTTCTTTTAGAAGGGAAGCGACTTGCTTGTGGATGCGCCGCATCTGATTCGAAAAAACCTTGAGCATCTGCATAATAAGCCCCACATTTCCGGTCGCAACCACCTCGAATTCAGCCACTGTAAAACTGAGCACAACCGAATTTTCCAAAACAATGGCGTTCTCTTCACGGGGATAGCGTCCGAGCGCGGACTTCACCCCAAAAAATTCTCCTTTGCCAAGTACTTCCCGTACTTCTGACCGCGTTTCAAGGTCTTCTGAAATCAAACAGACCCTTCCTGACTGTAAAAGCAGAATCGTCTCCGCCTTATTACCTCGAAAGTAGATAATGGAATCTGTCTGGTATTGTAACGCTTTCGGCATTTACTCCTCCGGTTCAAACGGCAGGAAGTCCAGCACTTTCTTAAAGCCGATTTTCCTGCGCGCTTCAATATAGAGTTTTGCGGGGTCTCCAATGATGAACATAGAACGTCCGCCTACATTGATTTGACTGTAGCCTTCCGGAACGCTTCCGCCCAAAAGATCAATGAAACGCATCTCACCGAACACAGGCTTGCCCGCTATGGTCAAGAGCTCGATGTCCTCCATATTCGCCCCCGCAAAATTTTCAAACGGGTCTTCATTCTTTGACTTGAGGAGCAAAATGTCCGCGGATTTGCCTTCTTCAAGGGTTCCTAAATCCTTCTGAAGCCAGAACGCCCTTGCCGCATTTTCTGTGACCATCTTGAAGATAGTTTTTGCCGGCAGGTCTTCCTCATACAGTTGACGGTAGAGCGCGCGGTCATAGTGAATCTCCTCGAAAAGGTTGAACGAGCCGGTGTGGGCCGAATCCGTACCTATAGTAACATTGACACCGGCCTCAAGAAATTTTCTGATTTTACACGTGGTGTTAAACATAAACATATTGGATGCCGCACACCAGGAGATACTTGCGCCGGCTTTAGCGGTTTTCTGAATATCCTCGTCGCTGAAACCAATACAGTGAATAAAGAGACCGTGTTTATCAAGAATCCCCATCTTTTCGAGCTTCTCGACCCCGTTCATCGACTCTTCGTCAAAGCCTTCAGCAAGATGCGTGATGAATGGCCACTTGTTTTTTACCGCCCGCTTATGCTCAACCTCTACGCCGTCTCCCCACTTCAGGTCGTAAGAGGAAACTTCGTGGGCAAGCCCATAGTTGGTTATTGCACGTATAGGCAGTTTTGGCAGGATGTCTTTGTTCAATGCTTGAGGAAAGTGATCGTTTACTGTTGTAACGCCCGAAAATAGATTCTTATATGAACTGAAGGTGTAAATGTCTTCTATTGAAAGATTTGAACGTTCTCGGTACGTGTCGGACGCTTTCAGGTCATTATCCCATGGAAGCCAATTAAGGTAAAAGTTACCCGGTTTAGGACCAACGCGGGGTAAATAATTCCCTCGCATATGGTCGTGGGTATTGATGAGTGCAGGATACACTACGGACGCTCCGTCTAAATCAACAATCGTTCCTTTTTTATTCCCGCTTACTTTTTCTCTTTCCACACTGATGAAGCCAGTGCTGACTTTTCTACTTGAATTGACAACAATACCATTTAACAACGTATATTCAGCCATTCTTTCACCACCTTTATTCAGATTTACGGCTATGATGTGAGAAATGCAGAAATATAATAACGATAGCAATTCGAGTCAGCTTTCTACATCATATCAAATGTATTGTAAGTCTAAATAGTAAAATAGTCAAGCTCTAATTTGTTTATCAGAGAAGAATCGCTTCAACAGCGTCTAAAAAACTTGGAGCAAAAGGCAACGAAGAGAAAGACCGCGCCGGCGGTAACAACAGTCGCGGCGCCTATGGGAAAATCAAACGTCCATCCGAAAATCAATCCCATCAGGAAAAAGATCACCCCAAACACGCTTGACCGCACCATCATAGGGGCGAGGCTCCGCGCCTTTGATGCGATTCCCGCAGGCAGGGTAAGCATAGCGATGAGCATGACTATGCCGACAAAGGTTTGCAATAGCACAATCGCGACCGCCGTGGCGAGCAGGATACAGATAAAAACTGCATCCGTAGAAACACCTCGAGCACGTGCAAATTCCTCGTCAAAAGAAGAGGCTTCTATTTGTGGATAAAACCTCACGGTCAGCGCTATGACGAGAACATCCATCGCGCCGAGTAGAACAAGGTCACGGTTTGAGACGAGCAGAATATTGCCGAAAAGATAGGTTGATTGGTCCGTGTAACCCGGGGTTTTCGCCATGAAAAGCACCCCGATGCTCATGCCTATCGCCCATATTCCCCATATAGAGAACGTTTTTAATATGCCGAATCGCTATTTTCGCAGGTTCTCTCCCCAGCCAGGAGTGTCGGTCAATGGAATCTTCCTCATCATCGTCTATTTCATTCGGGGCAAGGCTTCTGAAGACAACGCTTTCTGTCGTATCAACAATAGCGAGGTTTTTGAAACTATTTTTGATTTTCGGTTTGAGACTCAACTCGAATTCCGCGCCTGATAGCAACCATACATCCGCTCGCGCAAGTTCGGACAATCTCTTGGGAGACGGCTCAAACGTATGGAGGTTCTGCCCTGGGACTGCAAGCGGAATAAGCTTCACTTTGTCTCCGGCGATTTGTTGCACAAATGACAATAATTATTTTTTACGATTATCCTCCTATTATCCTACCGTTATCCCCCATATTATTCTATATATTGAAAAAAATTACAATTATCTGTATAATATCTCCCTATTATTCTATCATTATCTACAGGGTTTTACTTGTAGAGCTATTGTAGAAACGAAGGAGTAGCTATGGGCGTTAAAATACGGCAGAAAGGTAAGAAATTATACCTTGACATCTATGTCAAAGGCGCGCGCCGCTGGGAGGCGTTGCACTTGACCTTGACGCAAGACAAGGCGCAAAACAAAGAAATCAAACGCCTCGCCGAAATGTGCAGGGCGAAACGGGAGATGCAGGTCGTCTCAGGCGAATGGGGGCTGCTCGACCCCGTGAGAA
>JAIRNA010000015.1 GCA_031258305.1 Treponema sp.
AGATAGTCAGGAGTGACTGGAGTTCAGACGTGTGCTCTTCCGATCTCCCGCATGTAGGGTCAATAATCCCCCGCATGTAGGGTCAATAAGCCCCCGCATGTAGGGTCAATAAGCCCCCGCACGTAGGGTCAATAAGCCCCCGCATGTGGGGTCAATAAGCCCCCGCATGTAGGGTCAATAAGCCCCCGCACGTGGGGTCAATAAGCCCCCGCATGTAGGGTCAATAAGCCCCCGCACGTGGGGGCTTTCCTACAATTGTCCCGCGTAGTCTTTTTCGTATTGTTTAAGGGTGGAGTTGTTGGGCGAGACTGCGAGCGCCTGCTTCAAATAGTAGACCGCGCGGCGGTCGTCTTTTTGCCTGCGGTAAAAATCAAACATGGCGATGAGCGCGTTTAAATTGCGAGGATCTTCAAAAAGACAGGAGCGGAGGTCGCTCAATCTCGCTTCATCACCGGATCTTGTTCTGCTTCTCAAATAATAGTAACGCGCTTTGGAGACGCCTCCTGCTGCGGACGACAGCCTGTTGCCAATAAGTCTTGACGCTTCATCCGCACGTCCCGTGTCCAATAGCGCGGAAATATAGGCAACGCAAGCTTCTTCATTTTCTGGTTCTGCCTGATAGAGTTCTCGCGCATAAGAGAGCGCTGCCGCATTGTTACCTATACCATGTTCGATCGTGTAGGCGTTCAATAAATCTCTCGGAGAACGCCTTTCTTCCAGTAATTTCCCCACATAGAAACGGGCATTGGTCCATGCGGCCCGCTTAATGGCGTCAGTGAGCGCCAATTCTGTAACTGCTATGGATGGGGATTCGACATTCAGGAGTCGTTCAAGGATGGCGCGTCCTTCTTCTTGTTCCGCGGTCCGCGGCGAATCCATGAGGAGATTTGCCATATATACGGCTATTGTCTCATCAACCGAAGATGAAGCTAAAAGTGCGCGCAAGTAGTTTAAAGCCGCATCTCTATTCCGATACCCTTCCGACTGGATGCGGGCGCGCAGAAACAGGTATTCCGGGTTATTTGGGTTTATAGACGCGTAAAGATCCAGAGGCGCTTGAGCTTGAGGGAAAAGCCCCTGTTCTACAAATACACGGGCGCGCATAAGGAGAAATTCGCCGTCCCGTCCGTTCTGCTGCAAAATCTCAACAATGGCGTTTTCCGTACGCGACCAATCTTTCATCGCAAAATAGACATGGGCGCGCTGTTTCTTTATGTCCATACTTTCAGGATAAAGCACGAGTAAATCGGAAAGCGCCTTAACAGCGTCCTGGTAAAGCCCACGCTCCGTCATAATACGCGCCGAGCCTTGAACCGCTGGATAACATTCCGGAGAAATCGACAGGGCTTTCTCGTATTCGTTCAGAGCTGCTAAAAGATTACCATTTTTCTCATAAACAAAGCCAAAAAAATACGACGCGAGTGGACTGGACGGGTTCAAAGAGATGGCTTTCTGTAAGTCAGGTACGGCCGCAGTCATTCTGTCTCTGTCAGAATCGTTCAACAAAGCCAGAAAAGGGAGAATATATACCAGAAAATCATCGCTTGAAGAAGGGGGCGGCGTGTAAATATTGCGGTCGATGTCGCCGAGTATCTTCGTGTAGACAGAATAAACGCCTGTTTTAGGTAGATCAGTCGGTAGGAAAGAAGCTTTCACGTCAGGATAAATGACTTTGAGGAGGCGGACGCTCACCGCATTCATACTCCTGCCGAATTCACCGCTCGATAATTCTCGACTACGAATTAGGTCGAGCGCCTTGAGGAGGGATGAAGGAGTCGCCTTCCACACCAGGGTGCGGATTTCTTCGGCCATGCTGGGCGATTTGACCGCATCGGGCTTTGTCTCTTCGGGAATAGCCGGGTCCTGGGCCGCCGTATGCGTCTCTTTCGGTTCCACAATCGGACTGGGTTGAGGGGAATATTGAACCGTGGGCTTTCCTGTGCATGAGGCAGATGTTGCTAAAATAAGAAACCATACGGTGGCTCTCACGTTTTATTTTCCTCACTCTTTCTTTCTACTTTTTTACTACTTAAAGCGAGCAGAACGAGTACTATGCCCATCAGAACAAAAAACACGGGCCACCAGTCAAGAACAAACCGTCTGAAATTAAACGAGACGATTCTAAACGAGAATATCAATAGAACACCGCCTAGAATGATAAAAGCCACGGCCGGAACCATAAACACAGGACGGAGCCGTCCGTATTTACGCCAGCCCGCAGGCGCGAGCGCCAATCCTGAAAAGACCGCGATAAGAGGCCAGGTCTTTCGAATAGAAAATGGGAATATGTGCAGAGCGGACAAGAATAGAAATAGTCCTGTCATTATGAAGAAGCAGGCCAAAAAAAGGTAGACCGCGCGTTTGTTGAGAGACAGGGCGAAAAACGCGGTGCCTGCCCCGACTATGCCGAACAGAAACGACAAAAAAAGCTGCTTCTGCGAAATGTCAGTAAGGCTTCCCAACAGAAATGCAATACCTATCAGTATGAGAAACAGACCGGCTATAAATATAAAACGAGCGATGAGGGGACGAGTAAATCCCATAATAATATTAGTATATCACCAAAAAATTTTGTTTTCAAGGGTCAAAATAAGAATTATAAGGCGGTCGCTCTTGACAATTTTTACCATCCATAATAATATGAAAACCTTATGATAAAAATCAATCTAGCATTATGTTTCAAATTCTCACCCCCCCCCCCCGCTATTTATGTACTAAGGGAAATACACAAGGCAAAGTAACGGCAATCCGTTCTACGTTTACAGAAACTTATTCCGTATTTATGTTTATTTGTCTCTCAATAGGAATAATCCCGCGTGGATTATCCTTATTAAATTATAGAGAAAGAGGAGAAAAATTTATGGGATGCAAACTTTGTGGAAGCGTAAATGTATCTGTAGAATATCGAGGCAAACTGCGCGTCCATCTCAACCCAGACTCAATGACTGACGACGATGTCAACGTGTACCGTTGCGATGACTGCGGTGTTATATGGCACGAATATAAAATGCCGAAGGATTATTACACTTCGGCAACATACAGAACATTGATAGAGGGTCAGAACGATGTCGAAACGCACTACAGGCGTTTCGATTATCAGACTTTGGAAAAGTTAATATGGACAGGAACGGATATTTATCGTCACAAAACAGTTGCGGACATTGGCGCGGGCGGTGGATGTTTTATTGATTTTCTGATAGGCGTTGCCGGCAAAACAATCGCTATAGAGCCGAATGAAGTCTTCCGTAAAGCTATGTCGCAAAATGGTCATACAGTTTACGACTACGTTTCGTCCGCTTTACAAAGAGATGGGCATAGTTTGCGTGGGAGCATAGACATTTTGACTTCATTCGATGTAATTGAACATATTGAGGATCCGAAACAATGGTTACGTGAACTTTATGAACTTCTGAAACCCGGCGGTATGATTATTTGCGGTACACCAACGGACTACCCTGTTTTGCGGAAGTTCAGAAACAACTTATTTGATAAGGTTATTTTCCAGATTTCGCATCCATGGATATTCTCCAAGCAAGCATTGCAGAATGTTTTTTCGGAAGCCGGGTTTCGCAAAATACAAGTCGAACAAAAAATGCACTATGGAATCGGCAACTTTGTCAACTGGCTGACGAATGGTACCGCAAAAGGTGATATCCGCTTTGACGAATTTTCAGATACGCTAAATGTGGTCTGGAAAAGTGAAATGGTAAGTAGAGGTTTAGGCGAATATTTATTAGTAAAGGCGGTAAAATGACCCCCGCCATTCCTTGAATTATGCAAACTCTCAATAGCAAACATAAGACTTAACGATATGTTAAGATTTTTGTATATTGGGAAATACGGTTACTCTTGACAAAGCCCGTAAATTCCCATACGCTTGAATGGAGAATGGAAAGAATACTGAAAGAAATAGCCGCTGTATTCACGGCAAACGGGAAAAAAGTCTTTCTCGTGGGCGGCGGTGTGAGAGATACGGTTCGTGGGGAAAATCCCAAAGACTTCGATCTCGCCACAGACGCGGAACCGGATGAAGTGTGCGCTATGTTTCGCAAACAGAAGTATGCTGTCATACCCACCGGCATAAAACATGGTACTGTTACCGTGTTTTTTAAGAATATTGCATTTGAGACCACCACATTTCGCGCCGAATCGGACTATGTTGACGGGAGGCATCCGCAAAATGTTTCCTTCAGTAAAAGCATTGAAGAGGACTTGAGTCGGCGGGACTTCACGATGAATGCTATCGCGGTCGATCTGCCCTCCGGACGCCTACTTGACCCTTTCGGCGGAATTGCGGACATAAAAAAGCGGCTTATTCGGTGCGTGGGTAATCCGCTTGACCGATTCGGCGAGGACGGACTTCGCCCCCTGCGCGCTTGCCGTTTTGCAGCGCAACTCGGCTTCTCCGCTGACGAGGCGCTATTGGCCGCGATCCCACAGACTTTGCAAACCGCGGCCAAAGTGTCAATAGAGCGAGTGCGGGATGAATTCACCAAAATTCTGCTTTCGCAAAAGCCGTCCGTCGGACTGTTGCTTATGGAAAAAACCGGACTCTTGCAACTGTTTGTGTCGGAACTTGCCGACTGCCGCGGTGTAGAACAAAAAGGTTTCCACCGTTTTGATGTGCTTGACCACTCGTTGTTGGCTTGTGACTGTACTTCTACTGAAAACTGTTGCCTTGAGGTGAGGCTTGCCGCTCTTTTTCACGACATCGGCAAGCCGTCAACTCGCCGACTGGACGAAAGCGGCGTATGGACCTTTTACCGACATGAGCATGAATCCGTCCGCCTCTGCCGTCTTATCTTGATGCGCTTCCGGTTCCCCAACACGGTAATTGATACGACTTGCCATCTTGTTGCGGAACATATGTTTTTTTACACGGATAGATGGACAGACGCGGCTGTGCGGCGTTTTATCATACGAGTCGGAGTTGAAAACCTCACAAACCTGTACTCGCTCCGCAGAGCGGATGCCTTTGCCACAACAGGTCAGCCCTTGCCCACCGGTTTTTTGTCAGACCTCATCGCGAGGGTTGACATGGAAATTGCCGAAAAACGGGCATTTTCTCTGAAAAACCTTGCTGTTTCCGGTAAAGACCTCATCGGTATCGGCATAAAGCCGGGACCCCGTATGGGCGCCATTCTGAAAGAACTGCTCGACAGCGTGGTCAGGGATCCGGAACTCAATACGCGGGAAAAATTGCTTGAAGTTGCGGGAAAAATGCAAGGGAATCGGAATAAGATTCGGACACTGGACTTGTGAGAGAACCCGGTTCTCTCACAGCCTTGCATTTTTGCCTTATGATTAAGTTATGATAGTGCGGACAGCGCCATTTTTGCGGCTTCCTGTTCCGCGGCTTTCTTGTTTTTGCCTACCGCGGGACCAAAGGATTCTCCGTTCACCGTTACTTCCACGAAGAAGTAACGCTCGTGTTCGGGTCCGGAATATTTTATGAGATGGTAGATGGGGTAGGTCTTGAAACGGTGCTGGCAGATTTCTTGAAGGCTGCTCTTGTAATCCCTGCTGTTACTCATCACGCGGACTATCTCTTTCTCCATAAAATCGGACACGAACTTGAATACGGATTTATAACCGGAATCAAGGTAAAGCGCCGCAATGAGGGCTTCTAGAGCATCCGCGAGAATGGCGTTTTTCTTTCTGCCGCCGGTTTGCTCTTCACCTTTGCCCATAAGGAGAACGCCGTCGATTTGCATCTCCCGCGCCTTGTCTGCAAGAGTCTCTTCGGAGACCGCCGTTGCTTTGATTTTCGTCATCTGCCCTTCGTTTCTGTCCGCGAGATTTTTGTAGAGGAGAGTCGCCGTTACGACGTCGAGAACCGCATCGCCCAGAAACTCAAGCCTTTCGTTGTTGACAGAGGTCCCGCGTTCATGAGCGAACGATTTATGAATTAAGGCCGTATTGAGTACATTAATGTTCTTGAATTTAACACCTAAATTCTTCTGAAATGAAAGCAACACCTTCTCTCTTTCGGAATCGAGAGGATAGATACTTGTTGAAATAGACCCGCTTTCACAAAACGTGTTTTCGTAAGGCGGGTCGTGTTTTTTATTTCGCAAATTCCGCTTATTCTGTCTGGGATTTTATGAATTCGTAAGCATCCCGGACGGTCTCAAACTCATTGGCCTTTTCGTCAGGGATTGATATGCCCATTTCTTCTTCTATGGCATACACCAGCTCATACGTATCAAGGCTATCCGCCCCAAGATCCTGCCGAAAAGAAGCATCTAACGTGATTTTCTCTTCATCTACATCAAGCTTCTCCGCTATGAGTTTTTTTATTTTCTCAAATAAATCGTCCATATTACCCTCCTTATATCTTTGCATCTGGAATGATTACCTGTTTGCCGTGATAGAAACCGCATTTCGGGCACACACGATGCAATAAAACAAGATTACCACACGAGCTGCACTCAACCATGTTTGGCGCCGTGAGCTTCATATTGATGGATTGCCGCCTCCGGGTTCTCGCCTTTGATGTCTTATATCTAGGAACCGCCATGTTCAACCTCTCTTGACTAGAATTTTTAGAAGTATAGCGAAACTAGCCATTTGTGTCAAGCTCTCTATCGTGTTTTCTTGAGCCTTTTTAACGAACTTCTCCCGCTTGAGCCGATTCATATAACCGTCGACTATCGATTACAGAAGCACTTTTTTCGCGACTTGATGCGCCGCTTCCATTCCTTTTAGGTAAGAGATGACGGCAAGCGTCCATGCCGCCGCGGTGCCGGCCGCACGGCTGGTGATGATGTTGCCGTCAACAACGACGTCTTCTTCTCTCCAAAAAGCGCCCTTGACCTCTTCCTCCATGCCGGGAAAACAGGTGAACCGCTTACCTTTCAAGAGACCCAACGGCGCGAGAACCACTGCCGGAGATGCACAAATTGCGGCGACAAGTTTCCCTTCCGCGGCCGTTTTCACTAAGAGATCACAAACCGCCTCTGACTTTGCCAAACTGCCCGCGCCAGGCCCGCCCGGCACCAGAATCGCATCCCAATCCCCTTCCAGTTCCGCGATGTAGTTGTCCGCCGTAACCGTAAGGTTATGCGAACCTACCGCCCGTCTATCCGGGTTCAAGGCAACGGAGCAAACCTCAATGCCCGCTCTTTGTAGGTAGTCGATTGGTGTAACCGCCTCGACTTCCTCAAAACCATCCGTTAATAAAACGATAACTTTCATACTACCTCCTTTCGTCTGCTCTTAATAATCACTTCCCACTGACTTAAAAGCATTCCTACAAGCATTAAGGCGAATCCGAGTAATGTCCAATGCCCAATAGGTTCAGCCAGAATCAAGACACCGCCTAGCGCCCCGAAACATCCCTCGAAACAGAGGATGATAGTAGCGTGCGCAGGCGGCGCGTCCCTCTGGGCAACGACCTGCAAGGTGTAAGCTATGCCCACAGAGGCGAGTCCTCCATAAAGTATTGGGATGAGTAGATTGACCATATCAACAGCCGAAGTACTGGCAAACCCTGCGGCTATGTCTATGATAGGCTGCCACGCAAATGTCCCCTTTTCGAGTAAGGAAGGCGCGATACCTGCTATAAAGACGTTTATGCGCGGCTCAACAAGAAAGGCAAAAGGGAAACAAAGGAGACCGCATACTGCGAACTGCCCTGCCGATAGACAAATCGGGTCGTTTCGTAAAACCAGACGGTCAATCAACAGAACATGCGCCGCCCAGAAAAACGCGCACATGAAGGTGAGTATGTCACCCACATTAATGGCGTGAAGATTGCCGGCCGCGCTCAGGAAATAAAGTCCTACCAGTGTAAAAAGAGCGCCGACCCACGTCCATCTTCCTGTCTTCTGCCCCCAGAAACTACCGAATATAGGAGTCAGCACCGCGTAAAGGCCGGTAATGAACGCCGCATTTCCGGCTGTGGTGAACATAAGACCTAACTGTTGGAGCATGACCCCGAAAAAAAGGCAGGTCCCGGCCGCAAGAGACGACAAGAAGAACGTTTTCCCTGAGACACCCCTGTTTTTCGTAGGATTTTTTTTGGCACGGTAAAATATAATTGGGAGTAGGGAGAGACTGCCCAAACAAAACCGCAGAGCGTTGTACGTGAAGGGCCCCACATATTCCATGCCCGACCTCTGCGCCACAAAACCAAATCCCCAAATTAACGCGGTTAGCAGTAATAGAATATCCGCCCGTAATGCTTTTTTATTCATAGTGAATTTTCTTCTCTAAAGAATTGCATAGATTATATACAATAGCCGTCAAAAAGTCTATATCCTTATAAGAATTCACATGATATAATATTAACTATCAGACAATGATAAATGAAGCGATTGATTTATTGAGCGGTACTATTTCAAACCCCGGATGAACTTCTAAGGTTCACCAGCTTCATCGTGTTAATGACTTCTGAGAAACCATGCAATCACATAGAAGAGGTATATATGGGCGGGGTAAAAGATATAGAAAAAATATTTGCTTCCTCGTCCCCGCTGCCCGTTGTAGAGAAGTAAAGGAACGGCTGCGGCGGCCATGAGCCACTGAAAATTCCCAGAACCCCTTGAGCTATACCAGGAGAAAGCGCTGATAACCAATAGTACGCCAATCTGGACAAGCCGGTATTTCCGCAGAAGATAAAAGAGGATCCCCATAATTACCAGAACAAACCCGCCTTCTACAGAGATAAGATTAGGGATAAAGAGCAGTATCATGGCTGCCATCTGATTGCTATTGCTCAAAGACAGGAGCATGGCTAAACCGACGATAAAAGGCAGGATCATTCCTCCTATCGACAGAATGATTGCTCCTACTCTTTTCTCTCTATAACCTTCTCGGAGGATTTCAATCATCCACATATAAAAGGCGGCCATAAAGAGGGTGCTGAAAATATTGTTGATCAAGGCTATTTCTTCCATAGGCATAATGGAAGAAAGGAAGCGGTTCATACTAGACATAAAGAAAGAACCGACGAGAAGCTGCAACAGATATTGCTTCCGTCTCCGCGTATAATAGAACCCTTCGGCGCAGAGAAAGATGAACAGCACCGACACCGGCCTGCCAAACCAACTCAACCATAACGGCGCGCCCTGGGTTATAAACATTTGATGCAGATGGTCCATCGTCATCAATACAATACCAATTATCTTAATGGCGGTTCCTGACAATATGCGCCCTTTGTTTCTTTCTATAAACAAATCTTTCTCCTTATATCATAAGTTTATTTTGCCGCGCCGTACTTCGCAAACGAGACGGACACGATACTTTCCGGCGCAAGTATAAGCGTCGCGGTCTTTCCGTCTAAAGAGACGGATTTGTCCTGCATAGTGGCGGTTTCGGTCGTTTCTACAGCGGAAAGACCAGTCGGCGGCGCGGGCAGGTTTATTTCCGCTTGGGATTCGGTTTTCCCTCTGTTGATGAGAACGAGGCTTATATCATAGTCCGATTCGTAAGCCGAAACCAATACATTTTCGTTACCAGAGATGTCGGCTTCAATGCGTTGTTTTCCAGTTGCGTATTGCGCGTAATGCGACATGACATATCCGCGTTTCGTTACCTGCCCGGACACAGAACCGTACTCACCATCCCCAATCATACTATAGAAACGCTTCAAATACCACCACATATAGGCGTTGAAATCGGCAAGCATACTTTTATGTATCTCTTGAGCCGCGGTAAGCGCCGCGGTCCACGTTATATCATGAGGAAAATCTCCTTGTGTGTTGAGAAGATGTTCCGTCATCCAAACTTCTTTCCCTTTTTCCGCTGCCAAGAGATAAGGGAACAGTCCGCCGTCGTAAATATGCCCTCCGATGATGTCGAACTTGTTCACCGCGTCCGTATCGTTCAACAGAGGATCCGTAAAAGATCGCTTGAATTGAAAAGATTCACCCGGAATGATCTTGACATCGCCGATACTTCGCCCGTAATTCCGCGTGAAGTTCAGCATTTGTTCCGGCGACCAATCGCAACTATCATAATTTACGTTGATGTCAGGCTCATTCTGAAAGGAGATCGCATCAACCTTCACGCCGCCAGCGTCCATATAATCGACAAAGGCTTTGAGATGCGCCGCATATTCCGCGTAATATTCCGGCAGAAGGTAGCCGCCGGTTGTAGAGCCGTTGCTTTTGAGTTCCGCGGGCGGCGTCCACGGGCTTGCCAGAATGATTGCCCCATAGGATTGGGCTTTCTTTGCAATGGCTACACTATCAGCCCATTTGTTCTTATCCGGATAAATCATGATTCTGAATAGGGAGTAGCCCAGTCCGTTATTCCCAAACATTACGGTTATGTCGTCTTCCGTGAGAGGCGGGGAAGACCAAGCGTTTGACATACCGCCGAATCCTCTGACCTGTTGTCTCTTCTTCGCCGTGTCTACGGAGATGGAGACCGGCCCGCCCGGTAGCAACGCCGTATCTTTTGTTTCTATTATGGAAGAAACCGTTTCACGGTGCAGTTCTGCTATACCGTCCGTATAACCGGCGAAAGCGGGTTTATCACCGTCAGTCGGCGCGACCGTCTTTGCGCCGCTCTCATCGCTCAACACGACGTTTTTCACATGATAGGTAAAACTCTGGTCCGCATCTCCGGTCCCTAACCCGAGGCCAAAATAGAAGTCTCCGTCCGCCACCGAGTCGGGGAAATGATCGCTCTGGTAATTCGGATGTCGTTTGCCGTTGAGCGGAAACTCCACGGTGAACCACGCGCCAGGTCCCGCGTTCCCGGATATCGCGTCAAGACTAACATTGGAGCCGAATACGTTGCTGACGAGGTAGGGTCCATTTTTGTCCGCGTCTCCCGAAGCGAAATCAATAAAGGCGAACCCATTCGCGTCCATAAAATCCGCGTATTGATAGGGTCCGTAGGCTCTCGCGCGCGCTGTTTTGGCGTAATTCTCTTCGTCTACCAGAAATTGCGCCGTCAATTTTGAGTATACGCCGAAACTAGCTCCCTCAGGCAGGGTAAATTTATAGACCGCTACCGCGCCGTTAATTACGGTGATTTTTTCCACCGTCTCTCCCGATTGAGAGGTCTGTCTGCCGCTCGTGGCGCATGCCGTAACGGCGCACGCTGACAGCGCCGTTACCAGCGCCAAAACTGAAACCAAATTTTGCTTTTTCGTCATATATAACATAATAGCTGATTTTCAGCCTTTTGTCAATATATGTATCTTCGCCCGCTTGACAAACGAGCAGGCGCCCGCTATACTTTCTCTATGAATACGAAACAGATCGTTGCAAAAATTTACTTTTCCACGCGCAGGGTGCGGCCGACATCGCGTTGCAACGGATGTACGCTTATGACCCCCCCCCCCCACTAACACCTCGTATAATTCATATACAGACCTTTTACGCCGTCAACACGGCATGCTCATTATCTCATTATGTAGATTAGGAGGACTCTATGCTTGAATACTGTTTAGAAATAAACGAACTGACAAGCGAGCCGGACGATATGCGCGCCCAAGCGGTGAACGTCATATCCCACAACCAGACGGTTATTATTGACCGTATTCTCAAGATAGGCGCGGGTCTGACCCGCAGCGACGTGCTTTCGGTACTAGAGGCGGAGAAACAAGTCATTTGCGAGATGCTGGCCGAAGGCGGCGCCGTTACCACAGACTTGTTCAACGCCTTTCCCAGTATCCAGGGCGTATTTAGCGGAGTGGAAGACACTTTTGATCATAAGCGGCACCGCGTCAAGATACACCTATCGGCCGGCATCGGGCTGCGGGGTATTGAGGAGCAGGTGAAGACGAAGAAGTCCCTGCCCGGGCAGAGTGGGGCGTATATTACATCGGTAACGGATGTGAAGACCGGCTCGGTGAACTATCTGCTGACGCCGGGGCGGAACCTGCGCATAAACGGGAGCAAGCTGAAGCTTGTAGGGGAGGATCCGTCCGTAGGGGTCTATTTTATCGCCGCGGATGGTTCCTCGGTGAAGGTAGATTCCACAGACATAGCGGAGAACAAGCCATCCGAAGTGATAGTGGTGATTCCTGCCCTGGGGGCAGGGTCCTATACCTTGCGGCTTATTACGCAATATTCAGGGAGTAGTACGCTGGTCAAGAAGCCGCATACGGCGGAGTGCGGCGCGGCGCTGACCGTGCTTGGCTCGCAGGCGTAGTATCGAGACATCCGATAGCGCAGCATCGAGACGCTCGACGGCATAGTATCGAGCCTTTCGATAGCGTAGTATCGAGGCGCTCGACGCCGTAGTATCGAAAGGCTCGACCGCATAAGGCCGAGCCTCACAAAGGCTAATCAAGAGAGCAATCTCTTTTTTACGCACCGCCCCGTAGGGGCGGGATACAGGGCGGCTGGGTCCCCAGCCGCCTTCCAAAAGGAGGATGACTATGATGTTATCCAAACGATTTATGATGGGAATACTCGGCATGGCCCTGGTATTCGGGTACGTGGGTATCGGCTGTGATACCGGGAACGGAGACAATGGAAAGCCCGGTACGACGGTTGATACGTCGGCGCTGACGGCGGGCATCGCCGCGGCGAACACCGCGAAAGCAGGCGTGGTGGTCGGCGAAAAGGCAACGGTCGCGGCGGGTCTGAAATATGTCAGCCACGATGCGATGACTGTTTTTGATGCCGCGATTGCAACGGCGGAAGCGGTGAAAAACAAGGACTCCGCGAGTCAGGCTGAGGTGGACGCTGCGGTACAGACGTTAAGCGCCGCGGTTGCTGCCTTTACTGCGGCCGTCAAGACGGACGGGGAGAAAACGAGCGGTTTCAGCGCGTCCGAATTGACCGCTTTGATTGAAACGGCAAGCGCCGCGAAGGCGGGCGTGGTAATCAGTACGGACGGGACAGACCAGCCGTCCAGCGTGTACTGGGTTACGCAGGCCGTTGAGGACGCCTTTAACGCGGCGGTTACCGCGGCTCAAAGCGCGACGGACGCTGACCGCGACGCCACGTACAGCGCTCTGGTAAACGCGATAAACACGTTCAACGCGGCGAAACAGGCGGGCAGCAAGGCAAACACCGTAACTATTACCGGCTTGTCCGACTACAACGGCTGGGTTCTTTACGTCTACCTTACCCAATCCCCAAAACTGACCGGAGATTTTGTAAGCGTCGGCGTCGGAACCGTACGAAACGGGTTGGTAACGGTGAGCTTGGCAAACGCACGCGACGGCAGCCCGTGGGCGGGAACCGGCTCCTGGTATGTGGCGTATATGGTGGTGAACTGGGTAAATCCCGCTGTCAATATCAGCAAAAGCGCGCACACGTTTACCGGCGGCAGTGTGAGCGTCCCCTTTTCGTCCTTCCAGACGCCGGAAATAGAGCCGGCCGGGCACCTCACCGGAAGCGTTACCTTGACCAACGCCCCCGCTTCCCGCCCGCAGATTAAGCTATACGCGGCATATTATTATAAGAACGTCTATGTATCTGTAGACCTGGTGGGAGCGGGAGCTACGGTCCAAGACGACGGCTCTTTCTCCCTTCCTTTCACCCAGAGATTCTTGGACGATGTGCACGACGAAGCGCAAAGCGTTGATTTTTGGATGGTTGTCGGGTCTGGCGAAAACAAGTACTATCTCTACCTGAACGAAAGCTCCTGCACGGTTACGACAGCCGATCTGTCCGGCGGCAATCTGGATGTGGGCAGTCTCGGGGAGGCAAGCCTCGGGTCCATTACGTTGAGCGGAACCTTAAAGGTGAACGATGGGGGACAGCCGGTACCGCGGGTGACTATATGGACATCCGGCAGCACTGAGGAGAGCTTTTCTTCACCGCAGGTCACCGGCCAGGACTGGTCCCTGACCATACCCGCCTTGGATGGAAGCACGGTAGCTTTCTCGGTAGACTGCTATGATACGAGCGGCAACATGCTTTACGCTACTACATTGTATCCCGAGGAGACCGCTCATGTCTCCGGTACGTCAATAAGCGGCATCGTTTTGGACATCGGCGACATCAGCGTGGGGCGCATGAGCGGCACCATAACGTTTACCGATATGCCCAGTCCGCCGCCCTACAAGATATATATAGGCGCGTCCTTTCAGGATAGTGATAACGGCTATTACGCTTTTGACGGCGATGTTACGGTAGACGGGAGCAACGGTACCTGGACGATTCCCCCTGATGCCGTGTTCCTCGCGGCGCTTGACCGGGGAGAGCAAGAGGTGGAGTTCCGGGTGTATGTAGGGTTCAATCGGGATGGAAGCCTCGTCCCATTCGCCTCTATAGAAAAAACCATAAGCAAGAACACGCTTGCCAATATTGATTTGGGGAGCGTCAGTCTGGCCACCCTTACCTTGAGGGGAACGCTTAACGTAACGTTTAACGGGCAGCCGGTTCCCCGTGTAAACATTGACGTGTACGACGAGCATGGACGGCTCGGTTCTGGAACCTTTACTGCCTCCGGCGCCGATGCTCCCTGGACAATGCACCTACCAGCGCCCGATTCTCCGACAGACCTGAGCTTCTCCGTGTACGGTTATACAGAAAATTACGGCGAACTTTTTAGCGCGGATGATGTTGCAACCGTCTCTCAGGCGTCAAGCGGCGTTATCTCGAACATCGCCATCATGTACCACTATGAACTGTCCATGCCGTCTTCAGCAACGCAGCTGGCGCTTGACACCTGGACGGAAGGCACCTTGAATTCGAGAGAAGAAGCCTGGTACCAGTTCACGTCAGACGGAAGCGACTATTATGTAAGCTGGAATGATTCGTATGAGGGAGACGGCTCAAAAACCGCGGATCTAGAGGTAAGCGCCTATACCAGCGCGGGCATCCCGCTCTTTGCCACAGATTCCGGCTGGACAAGGCCGAGCGTCATTTCAGGTCAAAGCGGGACGATATATATAAAGGTCGATCCGCGATGGAGAGCCGGTACGTACGCGCTCAAGCTTTCTAAATCCAGCGCCGGTAATGGGTCCGGCAGGTCCGCGCTCAAACGGGCGTTAAAGTAGGCGGAAGCCCTGCTTGCGGTGTCTGACACCGCAAGCGTCTGACACAGAAAGCGTCTGACACCGCAAGTGTGTCTGACACCCCGGAAGTGCCTGACACCCGCCCGTAGTGTAAACTTTGCGCTACGGGCTTTTTTGTGTATAAAGCGGCGTCATTGCGGGCATGTCGATGCGTTTCGGGATTCCTTGACAAGGAAACGCGATAATGGTAAGCTATGAACATTCCGCGGTATCCTCGTAACCCGCGTAAACAAAACAAGGAGTTTTTATGTCCCTTCAAACAGAAATTCGGTTCCGTTACCTTGACGTCCTCATGGCTTTCTTTGTGTCTATTCTGATTGTGAGCAACATCGCGTCTTCAGCGAAAATTGTCGATTTAGGGGTTTCGCTTCTCGGCGTCCGTTTAGCCTTTGACGGCGGCACCCTGCTATTCCCTCTGTCCTATGTGTTCGGCGATGTGCTTGCCGAAGTCTACGGGTTCCGCGCTTCCCGGCGCGTTATCTGGACCGGCTTTGCGGCGCTTGCCCTGTCTTCGAGCTTGTTTTTCATCTTACGGATCCTTCCTGCTGATGCAGAATGGGAAGCTTATGCCGGAAGCGCCGCCTTTGACGCAATACTGAGCGGTATGAGTAGCGGCGGCATCGCTCTGGCGAGCCTCGCCGGGTATCTATCCGGCGAATTTTCCAACTCAATCACCCTGGTCTGGCTCAAGAAAATCACCAACAGCCGCTGGTTATGGGTCAGAACCATCGGCAGCACCCTCATCGGTGAATTCCTGGACAGCCTTGTCTTCGTAGTCGTCGCTTCTTTGACCGGCGTATTCGGATGGGAATTGTTCCTGTCCCTGGTTCTAACCAACTATATGTTCAAATGCGCGGTCGAGGTTCTTATGACGCCGGCAACCTACCTTGCCGTGTTTCAGCTAAAGAAACACGAGCGGGTTTTCCTCGGGAACGGCACGGACGATAACCGCCTTATAAACTTATTCAAGATGTGATACAATGTCCCCATGAAAGTTATTTTGTGTTTCCTTGCAATGATTCTCTTGGGATGCGAAATCGTACGGGATTTCATAGGAAAGGAAAAAATAGACCCCTATTATCTCACAGGTTCAAAAGAACAACTGGAACAGCTCGGCAGTCTGTTCACGCTATTGGATAGTGCAAGGGGAGACGCGGAGCGGTTTTCTTTGGTCAGGGAAATCGCCAATGTGTATGCACGGCAGGAAGAATACGGCAGACTCGTCAATTTTCTTGGTTCGCGTGTAGAAAGCTATCCCAACGACCCACATAATGCCTATTATCTGCTTATGACGGCTTATGCGTATACTCAACAAGAAGCCTATCCTATTGCGGAGATGTATTTTGACATCATCGTGAAAAATTATCCAGATTTACTCATTCAAGAACGCTCGATACACCTTGCCTGCCTCAATCAATTGCTTGATATGGTGCGGGACCCGGAACACCGAATCAAATATTATCAGAAACTCATCTCTCATTTTCCTGACAAGACCGATTTAGGTGTGGATTACTTTATGCTGGGACAGGCTTATGAGCAAACAGGAGAGTGGGACCTTGCGATTCAAGCTTACACCCAGTTTCTCTCTTTCATAGACACAGACATTCCGGGCTTCCCCAACGCCGACCATTACGCCAAACAGCTCATTGATTTCAACAATTCGCCGAAAGATTGGACGTTTGAGACTTTGAACGACATAGTAAACGCGGTACGGTCCGCCATTAGCGCCGGAGACAGCTGGAGACTGTGGTCGTACCGTGCGAAGGTCAACTTTTTCACGCGGTCCTGGGCGCAAGATGCTTCCGATGACTCCGATATGGACGAATTCAACCTTCAAGTCTTTATGCAAGGTACAAACGTCCAGTATGCGCCCGCCCTTGACCCAAGTTCAAACGCGACTGAAGCCTACCTCAAGACCTGGGGCTGGACACAATCTATCTCAACATGGTACCTGTATTTCAGAAAAATCTACTTTCCTGTGAATTCAGACATCCATGGACGATGGGAATGGGCGGGCGTGTACTACGGGGAGAAATTCTAAGAGTTGGACGGTTTAGCCTTCATTCGCAAGAGTCGACAACCCAAGTCTCCGGCGAAGCTCGACGCCAGCGCAAACGGTATTACTAATGCCTGTGTTACCTGATTCTGCTGGTAGAAGCCGGGGAACAGCTTTACGATCATCGTTAATACGCCGCCTAAAGCCACGTACGTCCATAGACAACGCAGAATTAGCTCTGAAACGAAACGCTTCTTTCCATTTTTGCAAAAGGCGCAGCGAATACCGCAGGGAATCGCTATTAATAGCAGAGGATTGACGAAAATGACGTTGGCGTTGTGGTAGGTGTAGTCATGGTTAGTGAAAAACGTCATAAAGAATAGGATAAGCCCCACGATTCCGAAAAAAAGACCCATAGCGCTTTGACTCAAGCCAAAAAGAACACGCCCTAAACGCGGTTTACGCCGTTGCAGGAATTGAAAGAATACGAGAATCACCGCGAGGAGAAGTCCCACCATCAGTTCCCTATCCCATTGTCTACGTGGAACATCCAGTACCGGCGGACGGTTCACCGACTTGTTCAATACTTCAACTGCGGACACCAGTTTCCTCTCCACGCCGTTTTCGTCGAAGTACGAAAAGTCTTGGATGCGTTTACCCACCTCGGAAGGCAGGAACATTTCATCCCAGATAGTTATGGGAGTATCAATGTCTTGTCCCATCCAGAAATTGAGAATCCAATCCATAAATGGGGAGAACCAGGTATGTCGGCGGACGTGTTGGCGCAGGGTGTAGCGGCCGGGTGCATTTCCGAATTTTTGCTTGAATTGCCCGGTTACCGCGATGTCGAGAATATCGCGGATGCGGGTGGAGCAGTTCTGGTAAAAGTGGTGGTATTCGTAGGCGCGATTTTCCGGGCGGATATTATCTTCCGCAAGACGCTTGATTTTCTCCTTTGTCTCGAGCGGAAGGTCCAACGTATAGACCGTTATATCACGATTTGTCTCGGTGTAGCGTCTGAAGTTGCGCTCCGCCTGGGATACGGCGCATAAATAGGTGAGACGTCCAAAGGCAAAATCGACAAAGAAATCTTTTTCATCAAAAGAAAATACCCCCCAGTCGTAGAAAAGGGACGTTCCCTTGGCGCTGTCTTCTATGACCAGAGCTATATGTCCCCACCAAAAGTAGAGCTGGTCCCCAGGTCCGGTAACCACAATTTTCAAAGTGATCCGGTCATCCTGCGCAAGAAGCGAAACACCACGCAACAGAAAAACGGTAAAGATTACAAGAAAACAGATTTTTTTATTTATCATAGGTTATTCTATACCGAATTTGCGATTATTACAAGCCGTTATGTGCTTCAGTCCGTAACCTATCCACGGGTACTAAAAATCAGATGACAACGTTGAATAAACAGTTGACAAAACAGGTTATGAGTTGTATAATTTCTAACAAAAGAGGAAATAGAATTGTTGTGAATGAAAAATGAGGAGCGTTTCATGAAAAAGAATCGAGAATCGCATAAGATTGAAATCGTCAATCTAAATCCGAAAGTCGAAATGTTCGGCAACATTATATTTACCGTTTTATGCGTCATTGGAACAGGCGTTGCAGTTTTTCTGTTTTGGCAGAATCTTAACATAACCGTGACAAAGCAAAACGAAAGCCCCATAGGCTACATTCTATTTAAAAACCGCATCGCCCAGCGCCGTTTTGGGGACAGAACCGCCTGGACATCGCTCAAGAATAATTCGCCTGTTTACAATAAAGACATTATCCACACCGCGGACTTATCCGAAGCCGTCATCGTTTTCCCGTCTGGCGACCGCATAGAACTCGGGGAGAACAGCCTAGTTCAGGTGCAATTAACCAAAGACGGTACTCGTCTCGAGCTTACCGGCGGAAACATCAACGTGCAGTCCGCAGAAGAATCATCGCTCACATTGGTTTCTGCAGGAGTTGAGGTCAAGGTAGAAGCGAGTAGCTTTATCAGCGCCGGTGCGGACACGAAAGCCGGTTTCAATATGCAGGTTGTTGAAGGCGCGGCCGACGTTACGACAGCCGAAGGGGAGCGGCGGAACGCGGAGGCGGGAACAGCGATGTCTGTCACCAGCGCGGGTGAAGTGGCACGGCGTCCTTCGGTGGCTGTACTTCAGCCCAGACCGAATGTACGGATGGTTAACCAGAACAATGCGCCTGTGCCGTTCACCTTTTCGTGGAGAACCACTGACTTTTCGGAAACCGAACGCGTCCGACTTGAAATAGCGCGGGACAGTAGGTTCACTCGTCTAACAAACGGCTTCGACCTGGAAAACAGCGTAACGAATCAAATTGTGGAGCTGGCGACAGGTACATGGTATTGGCGTATCTATCCATCCGAGGGAACTGTCGGCGTGGATGCCACAGCTTCAGGCAAGATTGTAATTATTGCAGTGCCGTCTCTCACCGCAGTTTCACCGGCCGCAGGGAAAATATTCACCTATAAGACGAATCCGCCGTCCATCCGGTTTAATTGGGAGGCGTCCGCCGCGACTGATGTTTCCTATGAGTTTCTCATTTCGGATAATCCCCAGATGAGCAACCCCGTATATGCCATGAATGTGACTGGCAACTCCATCCTGTATTCAGGACTCACTGAAGGCGCGTGGTATTGGCAGGTGCGGCCGGTGTTTCCTGACGGCTTTGATGTGGAAAACATATTATCGACTACCCGACCACAGCCTTTCCGTGTTGAAAGAATTATGGCTCTGAATGTGCCGGAACTCCTGTCGCCTGCGGATGGCAATACCTTAACTGCCGAAAGTGGAGGGAATGACTTGTTCTTTTCATGGAAAAACGAACCGGAAGCCGCGTCTTACACAGTACAGATTTCAGCCTCCCGCGATATGAGCAATCCCATTATTTCACGACAAACACGGGACAATTTTTTCATGTACAGCCCTCGAGAAAACGTTTTGCAGGAGGGGCAGTATTTTTGGAGAATCTCATACAAGGACAATGACGGACTTATCGCTCCTGTTTCGCCGGTACGGGCTTTCACGATAAGTATTCCGCCTCCTGCTCCTAATTATCAGGCGAATCTGGCACAGGCAATGGATGAAATAGAACGAGCGCGGGTAGAAGCGATTCAGAAAGATTGGGACGCGGCGCTGGAGTCGTATAGAACCGCGGGAACCGATTTGGGCTTTTCCGAAGCTCAAAACACGATTTTTATTGAAGGCATATCGGCTTTTCGGAATCTGGACGAACTGGAGAGGCTGCGATCCTCGCTTTCCGCGGCCGAGACGGCAAATCAGAACAACGCCGCGCTCATTGAAAGCCTGAACAGGCAAATTACGGAAAACAGAGCGGAGATAGCCAGCCTTAATCAAGCTCTGAACGACGCCAATAGCAACTTCGATGCGCAAAACGCCATGAACCTTGCCAAAATAGCGGATTTGGAGACTCGCATCGCGGCTCTTGAGAATGAGAACAGCCGTCTTCAGCAGTTGGCTTATGATCTGGAAGCCAGAAACGCCGCAATACTTCAAGGAACGGTGGACAGGGACACTGTTATTTCCGAACAAATCGCTTCGTTACAATCGCGTATTTTGGAGTTGTCAGCGGAAAATGAGCGGCTTCAACAAGAGTTCCAAGACGCAAGCGCCGCACATGCAGCTCAAATTGCCGCCTTACAAAGCCGTATTTCGGAACTGGAAACCGAGAACGCCGCGCTTCGACAAACAGACCAAGCGTCGGTTGCGGCTCTGCAAAGCCGTATTTCGGAACTGGAAACCGAGAATGCCGCACTTCGACAAGCAGACCAAGCGTCGGTTGCGGCTCTACAAAACCGTATTTCGGAATTATTGGAGGAAAACGCGCGGCTACAGCAGACCGGTCTGTCTAACTCTGCCGAGGCCGAATCCTTGCGGAATCGTATTGTCCAATTGGAAGCTGAAAAGAATCAATTGACGCAAACGATTCTAGAATCGGATAGAAATTTGGCTGAAATGACCGATAATTACAACAGAATCAAGCCGGAGTACAACGCGTATCTCGCGCTACAGGAGGCTTTTGCCGAATATAAGCGGCGTCCAATGCGCCTCCCTGAACTGGAGACCTTCTTGAAAACACGGGAAGTGCGGGCTTCCCTCCCCGACTTCGCGGACAGGGTAAAGACTGTAACAGACGACCTGGTTTACAGGGCAAACAAGGAAGGCATAGAAAAAGTAACCTCTATTGTGGACACGCTTCTACGCATAGAGAACGTAAATACCAGAAAGCTCTACCTTGAAGGGATGAAGGCGCGCTACATTGCGGAACCGCTCGTTACAGGATTCATCGATATCTTACTGCAAAGGCTCTAACGAACCATTGGAGGCGGTTCGATACGGGCCGCCTCCTATAAATTAAGAAAAATGCCCTATTTTGAGAACGCCCCCTCTTATCGTTTAATAAAAAAACGAAGAAAACAATGTCGAATCAATGATTTGATAAAAGAGGAGGATTTTTTATGCGGAAATTTATTGCCGTATTGGTGATGACGGGTGTAACGTTTGCGCTCTTCGCGCAGGTTCAGGATGACAAAGATGTCATTACGCCGACCCCGCAGTTTCAGGACCATGGAGGCGTAACGCCGTGGTTCTGGATTGGTATTCAGAGCATCTTCTCCGGCGGGTACAACATGCAGACAGGCGCGGGTGGGTTCCGCGATTACGGCGGTCCCGACAACACCTACGCTTCTTTCAATCTTGCCTTTGTGGACAGCCATTACGCAACCCCAAAATTCTACGAAGTTCCCCGTGAAATTGACCCAAACGCCTGGACAGGCAAGTTTAAGTTGATGAATTTCACAACCAGAATCAACAGCTGGAGTAGGAACGAAGACGCTATTGAAAACAACAGACCCGCATGGCTGGCTGAAATCGCCGGACGCGGCGCTCACATAGGCTTCTTCACTCAAGCCGGCAACCTCATAGGCGGCTTGGACGATGTTCAGACCACCGAGAATAAACCCATTACCACGATAACTGGCGGTGATATGGTTATTCCCCTTGGTGATGACGATTTGGGACGGCTTTACTATAATGCGACTAACGCGCAAAATAAGACCACGTATTCCACCTCAAGCGGCGCATTGGTTTACGGAGGTTATGTGAAGGAAGACCTGTTCAACATCTACCTCACCATGCTTTCAGAAGGAAACGTCAATTCTAATGTGAGCGAAGACGGTAACGGCAATAAGAAGAACGATGCTTTTGCGGGCGTCATTGACTTCGGCGTAACGCCGTTTGGGGTCTTTACAGATGAAGAGCATCCCTTCACGTTTAGCCTCACCGGAAACGCCATCGCAGGCTTTGGTTGGGAAAACACGGCTAACGATAGTAAAAACGTAGGCTTCGGCGCCAAAGTGGACGCGGGTTTCTATCTTGGGCGGGACAATCTCGTGCTATCCCCGGTGTTTGCCTTCGACGGCAGGCTTGCGGATGACGCTCACGACAATGAATTCTCCACCAGATTCGGCGGCGGTCTCGTGTTCCAGTTCAGTGGAATGCGTTGGGTAAGCGATGACTGGAACGAATTATGGGGCGCGGGGAAATTAAAAGGCATCGCCAATCAAGACTATCGGTATGAAACGAACAAAATCCTGAAATTCGCTTATTTTCAAGCTTATGCGGCTTACTCGGAAGCGGACGACCTGGACCTGTTGTTCCGCTTTGAAGAACCGGATGGGGATGTGGGTTTCCACAATAAGATAGGCGCACTTTTGGAAGCGAGAGTTTACAACTTGACCAAAGAAACGGATAGCCTCGACCCCTGGTGGCAGGCGCAAGGACGTTTTTCCTACGATATGAACGTCAAGAACATACCGCTCACACCGGCTGTCCGCGCTTACCTGGACAGCGCCGCGGTTCTCAAACTCCGCTTTGAAGCGGACGCCAACATCATCCCATATACCTGTTTCACGCTTGCTTACACGTCGGCGAACCTGAATAAAGGCGCGGACACAACCAAAGCGCCCAACACAGGCGACCCTGACATCTTCGACGCGGGACGCATTGAGCTGATTGTTACTCTGAAGTCGGACGCGGTGAGACCCCGCCCGCCAAAGCGTATGAACGAATGGAACTATGCGGCGTCGTTGACCGATATGTAAAAAGAATACGCCCGCCTTGAAATGCAAGCGCGGGCTTTCCGCGTTGCAGGCTCGGTCCGACCGGGTTGCAGCGTATCCCTCCGCAATTCACCCTCTTTCACTAAACATCCGGCCCATAGCTTTCGTCATAAATTGACTTTTTTAAAAGTTTGAAAACATGTATTGAGTCTCTGAAAACATGTATTGAGTCTCTGAAAACATGTATTGAGTCTCTGAAAACATATATTGAGTCTCTGAAAACATATATTGAGTCTCTGAAAACATATATTGAGTCTTTGAAAACATATATTGAGTCTTTGAAAACATGTATTGAGTCTTTGAAAACATGTATTGAGTCTCTGAAAACATGTATTGAGTCTCTGAAAACATGTATTGAGTCTCTGAAAACATATATTGATTCGTTCCTGCTATGAAGCAAGACGCTCATTTCACGATGTGAAAAAAGTGAAAAATGTGTATGAACGGTCTGTTTTAGTCCGCGATAGCGGATTTCATCTGTTTTACATAGGCGGCGAGATGAGGTCCCGCGTCTTTCCCGTATTCTTCGATGATGCGGACGATAGCGCTTCCTACAATGACGCCGTCTGCTGACTTGGCGATGCGGGCCGCTTGGTCTGGTGTATTGATGCCGAAACCCACTGCCGCAGGGGTGTCTGCGGCTGAATGAGCCGCCTTTACGATTCCGTCAATGTTGGTTTCAATCTTATCGCGGACTCCGGTAACGCCCATCGAAGACACGATGTAGATAAAACCCGTAGATTTTGCCGCGATTTCCTTGATCCGCTCTTCCGAAGTCGGCGCGACCAGGGATATCACATCGACCCCGTACGCGGACGCACTATCCTTCACTTCGCCTTGTTCCTCAAAAGGCATATCAGGAATGATAAGTCCGTCGACTCCGGTTTGTTTGCACCGCTTGAAAAACGCCTCGTACCCGTAGTGAAAGACAGGGTTCAGATATGTAAGAAACACGAGAGGGACTTGCGTTTTCAGCCGTGTCTGTTCAATAAGCCAAAAGACCTTTTCCATAGACGCGCCGTTTTTAAGAGCGCGGATATTTGCCCGTTGAATCACAGGTCCCTCGGCTATGGGGTCGGAAAATGGAATGCCGATTTCCACCAGGTCAGCTCCCGCTCCGACCATATCTATCACAAATTCAGCGCTTTTTTCGATTGATGGGTCTCCGGCCGTCAAGAACACGATGAAAGCTTTGTTGTTGCTCCTAAAAGCATTTGCTATGTTGCTCATTCTTCCTCCTATCAATATTCCGTAGAGTGTCCTTCTATGAAAAGAACGATTTGCTTTACGAAGGGGAAATTGCGCTTGATCCCTTCGTCCAAAGTGGTGAAGCTTCGAGAACGCGCCGCGGTCATAGAAACGGCGTTCATCTCCGTATCATCAGTAACAATGGGAAAAGCGGCGTCTTCCGAAAGATTGATATAGACAACCCCGTCTCGGTAGAGCAACGAGAGAAGCCGTGTTCCATGGGCGAACAGCGGCGCTGAATCCGATATTCTGGGACCAAAAACGGCTTCTTCCACATACTGTTTGACTTGCATTTCTTCCGACGAAGGATATTTAAGAACCATCCGCTCTTCGGTTCTGCTTACCCCGGTCTTCATATCATAGAAGACAAAGGTTTGCCGCGTCTTGTTGGAAAGGAGGGAACCGGCAATCGCAGCGCCCCCCACCGCGCAGAGGGCTAAAAAATAGAAGAAGCTCTCTTGTTTAAAAACTCCCAAAAGGTTACGATATAAAAAATCTTTCAAATCGTTTCTCCTATACGTCCAAATTCGACACTAAAAGCGCATTCTCCTCGATAAATTGACGGCGTGGGACGACATTTTCACCCATAAGCGTTGAAAAGATGCGTTCCGCTTCCACCGCATCGTCGAGGTGGACTTGTGTGATGAACCGCCTGTTTGGGTCCATCGTGGTCTCCCAGAGCTGGTCGGGGTTCATTTCGCCTAAACCCTTGTAGCGTTGAAGCGAGATCTTCTCAGGGTCCCTGCCGGATTCAGCCAGAAGCTTGTCTTTTTCCGTATCGTCAAACGCGTAAAATGTCTTTCTTTCGTAACTCAGCTTGTAAAGCGGCGGCATGGCAAGGAAAATATGACCGTATTCGATGAGCGGCGTCATATAACGGTAGAAAAACGTGAGGAGGAGAGTACGGATATGGGAGCCGTCAACATCCGCATCGGCCATAATGATGACTTTGTGGTACCGTATTTTATCGATGTTGAATTCGTCCCCCACGCCCGCGCCGATGCTGGCGATAATTGGTTGCAGTTTTTCATTAGTGATGACTTTTTCAATGCGTGTCTTCTCTACGTTCAGCATTTTGCCGAAAAGCGACAGTATCGCCTGATACTTCCTGTTGCGCCCCATTTTTGCGGAACCACCCGCGGAATCGCCCTCCACGATGAAAAGCTCGCGCAAAGCAGGGTTTTTTTCCGAGCAGTCCGCGAGTTTTCCGGGCAAACCCGCGCTGTCCATCGCATTTTTCCGCCGCGCCGCGTCCCGCGCCTGCCGCGCCGCGATACGCGCTTTGGCGGAAAGCACGGATTTCTCCAAAATGATATTGATGATATCCGGGTGCGTATCAAAAAACAGCTCCAGCTGTTCATTCACCAGATTTTCAACGACGTTTCTGATTTCCGAATTGCCAAGCTTGCCTTTGGTTTGCCCTTCAAACTGAGGATTAGGGACTTTCACGGACAAAACTGCGGTCAAGCCTTCGCGCACGTCATCGCCGGAAAAAGTTTCGTCGAATTTTTTCACTTGTTTGGATTTCTTCAAGAATTCGTTCAAGGTGTGGGTGAGCGCGCTTTTGAATCCGACAAGGTGGGTGCCGCCTTCACGGGTGTTAATGTCGTTCACAAACGAATACATTATTTCGCTGAACCCATTATTGTGCTGTACCGCGACTTCAACGTCAATCATATTACCGAAACCATCATCGCGGCTCCCGCTTATGAAAATCGGCTCATTGTAAAGCGTGGTTTTGCCTTCATTGAGGTACGTGGTGAAGCTTTGCACCCCGCCATCGAATTTAAAGACATGGGTCTTCGGAGTTGAAAGACGTTCGTCTCTGATAGTAATGCTCAATCCCTTGTTGAGGAATGCAAGTTCGCGCAGGCGGTTAGAGAGCGCGTCGAAGCTGTAAGACGTGGTTTCTTTGAATATCGAAGGATCAGACTTCCATCTGACGACGGTACCTCGTGTTTCCGCGGGACCGGGCGGATAGGGGCATAGAGAACGGAGACATTCACGAGTGGGGAATTCCGGGACGCCGATTTTGTAGCGCTGGACGCTGATTTTGCCGTCTTTATGAACAAAGGCTTCGCACCATGTTGAGAGGGCGTTCACGACGGATACGCCGACACCGTGCAGCCCGCCGGATACGCTGTAGGACTTCTTATCGAATTTGCCGCCCGCATGGAGGCGAGTCATCACCAGTTCAAGAGCGCTCACTTTCTCTTCAGAGTGAATGTCGATAGGGATACCGCGCCCGTTGTCTTCCACGCGCACGATGTCATCTTTCTCAAGCACGACGAGTATCGTGTCGCAATGCCCCTGCATTGCCTCGTCTATGGAATTGTCAACGACCTCAAAGACGAGGTGGTGTAATCCATCAATGCCTGTTGTTCCAATATACATTCCGGGGCGTTGGCGTACTGCCTCAAGCCCTTTTAAAACTTGTATGTTTTCTGCTGAATATTCTGACATATTGATAGTATATGTTCTTTGGAGAAAAGAATCAAGGGGGGGGGGGCCTTACCGAGTCAAGGTATGATAAACGCTTGCTTGTGCCGAGAACGGGAGTTGAACCCGTACCCCCTCTACGGGGAGGGGATTTTAAGTCCCCGGTGTCTACCATTCCACCATCTCGGCTTATAGCTCTATTTTAATATAAGAAAATGAATTTGTCAAGAGACCTTCGAATATTTGTGAATAGTAATATTCTCTATTCGATAATCTCTTTGCCCCGGTACCGAGCTATCGCGGCCGCATCCTTATCCCCGCGTCCGGATAGGCAGACGATGATGCTCTGTCCGGGGGGAAGACTCCGTGCGAGCGAGCAGGCGTATGCGACCGCGTGGGCGCTTTCCACCGCCGGAATGATACCTTCCACGCGGGATAGGTATTCAAACGCCGAAACCGCATCTTCGTCCGTTACCGGTACATATTCGGCGCGGCCGGTATCGTGGAGATAGGCGTGTTCCGGACCAACGCCCGGATAGTCTAGTCCTGCGGAAATTGAATAGACAGGCGCTATCTGCCCTTCTTCATCCTGACAAAAATAGGACTTCATACCATGAAATACCCCGACGGATCCTTTTGCTATAGAAGCCGCGTGAAACGCCGTGTCAACCCCGCATCCGGCCGCTTCGCATCCGATGAGCCGCACATTCGCATCCGGTATGAAGTGAAAGAATGTGCCGATGGCGTTACTTCCACCACCCACGCATGCAATCACCGCAACAGGCAGTTTTCCTTCTTTTTCCAGAATCTGCTCCCGCGCCTCTCGGCTGATGACGGACTGAAAATCACGCACAATAGTCGGAAATGGATGGGGACCCATCACCGAGCCGAGTGCGTAATGCGTGTCGTGGACGCGGCTGACCCATTCGCGCATAGTTTCGTTGACTGCATCCTTCAATGTCCGCGTACCGCTTATCACGGTGTTGACCTTTGCGCCCAAAAGCTCCATACGGTAAACGTTGAGCTTCTGCCGTTCCGTGTCCTCTTCGCCCATGAATATTTCACATTCTAGTCCAAGCAAAGCGGCTGCGGTCGCGCAGGCAACACCGTGCTGCCCAGCGCCAGTCTCTGCAATGAGGCGCGTCTTACCCATCTTCTTCGCCAAAAGCGCCTGTCCCAACACATTGTTGATTTTGTGGGAACCCGTGTGGTTCAAATCTTCGCGCTTCAGGTAAATTTTTGCGCCGCCAAGGTCGCGAGTCATCTTCTCTGCAAAATACAACCGGGATGGACGTCCTGCGTAATTCTTTAATAGCCCGTCCAATTCTTTCTGAAAGTCAGGGTCGTTTTTGTAGTGTTCATAGGCTTCTTCCAGATGAATGATTTCATTCATGAGAGTTTCCGGAATGTACTGGCCCCCGTATTCACCGAATCTGCCTTTTCGCATAGTTTACAGCTCCTCATCCATACTCTACCACAATGGAGAAAAATTGTCTACTTCGTTACCATTTACTTTTTATCATAAATGATGTAACATAAATCTATGGCAAAAAAAGTGATAATGATAGGCGATGTTGTGGGGGAACCAGGGCTTCTGGCTCTGGAAAGAGAATTGCCGTCTCTGATACAGAGGCATAGAGCGGATTTTACCGTAGTGAACGGTGAAAACGCGGCGGACGGTTTCGGCATGACAGAGCAGACGCTGAACCGCATCTTGAATAGCGGGGCGGACGCGGTGACATCAGGCAATCACGTTTGGGAAGAGCGCGAATTCTGGAGCGTTTTGGAGAACAACGAGCGGGTTTTAAGACCAGCAAATTACCCTCCAGGCGTTCCTGGACGCGGATGGCTCAAGATAGAAAAAAACGGCGTCTGCTGGCTCGTGGTCAACCTCCAGGGACGGGATATGATGAAAAGCATAGACTGCCCATTCAGGACCTTTGACGCCATATTCATGGCGCACGGCAGAGCGGAGTCGGAACAGTACGAAATATCCCATCCAATTTTCATCGTTGATTTCCATGCTGAAACAACGCGGGAAAAGGAAGCGCTGGGTTTCTATCTGGACTCCCGCGTGAGTGTTATCGTGGGAACGCATACACACACGCAAACCGCGGATAATCGAATTCTACCCCATGGCGCGGCGTACATCACGGATATAGGCATGACCGGCGCACAGGACAGCATCATCGGTATGGACACGCGGATATGCGTGGACCGCGCCGTGAAACAAGTACTCTATCACATGGAATGCGCCAAGGGAACCGGTTCAGTTCAAGGCATTGCCGCGGAAATCGACGAGAATACAGGAAAAGCCCTCTCCATTAAACGGATAGGACATACCTCGTCAGAGTCGGACTAAACGAAGACCGAATCAAGTAACGGGAAAAGCCATCGGATTCAACCGGCACATCAATATACACAGTTTCGGTACCATGACTGTTCTTCAAAAAATCTACCATACGGGCGCAAAGTTCGGAACCAAGTCCCAATCCCCGGTATTCGGGCTTTATTTCAACTACAAGACGGCAACAAGAGGCGCTGCCTTGGCGTAGCGCCGCGGCGAAACCCGCTATACCGCGTTCAGCGGCTTCGGCAAGGATGATTTTGCCGTTCATTCCGCTCTTGTTCTCCGCGTAATAATCCGCATAATGCGGATTGTCTTCAACACAGGCGCGGTGTAGAGCCGCTATTGTTGCCGCGTCGTCAGGACCATAGTCGCGAAACAAGAAATCCTCCAAAACAAGCTCCTCAGTTTCTTCCGGCTCCTCAAAGCCGATTTTTTCCATGTTCCAGGACTCCCGCAGTCCGTTATACCATTGAATAATACGACGCTTCATCTCCCGAGTCTTGAAGGCGAACCAGCGCCTTTCCGTTTCAGGATACCGAGTCAACACGTCCTTAAACGCTCGAAAAACACCCTTTCCTCGCTCAAGACTTTGAGTCAAAGCATCCCGGACCACGCTATTCCGGCACCCCGACGCGAATTGTTCCATAATGAAAAAGCCGTCTGACGAACGCCATTCAGGAATTCTAATGAAACGTTCTTCTCTTTCATAGAAATCGCCCGCGATATCGTCGAATTTCGTATTAATAAGCTCGGATTCTCGCATATCCAAAAGAAAATCACCGCTCTGGTCTTCCATACAAAAGAGAATTTCATCAATTAAAGCCCGCGTTAATTCAAAAAACATATTCGCAGTATACTATGAAAAAACAGTATAGTATAGGGAGAGGAAAAGTATGCCAATACAACTGTCTCTATTGCAAAACATACTTGCAATACAACACGAAAAAAGGTATAGTATAAGTGGAGTAAAAACTATGAACATACTTATAGTCGGCGGAGCAGGTTATATCGGGAGCCATGTGGCACGGGAATTCTTGGATAAAGGGTACAGAGTAACAGTGTTCGACAATCTCTCAAGCGGCACGCGGGAAAATTTATTTAATGATGAGAAGTTCGTCTACGGAGACATCCTCGACTATACGGCGCTTTTGCGGGCAATGAGAGAAGGTTTCGACGCGCTGGTTCACCTTGCGGCTGCGAAAGCCGCAGGCGAATCTATGTTGAAACCAGAAAAGTACTCTTATCAGAACATAAGTGGAACTATCAACATCCTCAACGCGGCGCTTGAGGCTGGTGTTAAAAATATAGTCTTTTCGTCAAGCGCCGCCGTCTATGGGGAGCCGCAATACCTACCCATTGACGAAAAACATCCAACCAACCCCGAAAACTATTATGGATTCACCAAACGAGAGATTGAACGTTTTCTCTCCTGGTACGAAAAGCTAAAAGGCGTACGTTTTGCCGCGCTCCGGTACTTCAACGCGGCCGGCTACGATGTCAAAGGACGCATTACTGGACTGGAACAGAACCCTGCTAACCTACTCCCCATCATCATGGAGGTCGCGGCTGGAATGAGGCGGGAATTACGTATATTTGGAGACGACTACGACACGCGAGACGGTACGTGTATCCGCGACTACATTCATGTGAACGACCTTGCTACAGGACATGTTGCGGCGTTAGACTATATCTGTAAAAACAATGTAAGCCTCACCGTCAACTTGGGCAGTGAGAATGGTGTTTCGGTAAAAGAGATGCTCGAAACAGCGCGCCGTATTACCGGTAAGTCCATCCCGTCAGAAATTGACAGACGTAGAGCCGGGGACCCGGCAAAGCTCACCGCTTCATCCCAATACGCGCATGAGGTTCTCGGCTGGCAAGCCCGTTATTCAGATGTGGAAACTCTCATTGAAACTACATGGAAAGTGTATAATAAAAGGAGACTCTTTTGCTATTGTCAATAAATTTTCCGTCATGGTTGAAACCTGAAATTATTCCCGGCCTGCCGCTTCGATGGTATGGACTAATGTATCTCATTGCTTTCGGCGTTGCGTACCTCCTCTATAAAAAACAAGTTAAAGAGAGAAATTTCCCTATGACCGCGGATGACTTGTCAGGCTTGTTCTTTTGGGGCATAGCCGGACTATTGATTGGAGCGCGTGTGTTTTCCACCATCGTCTACGAAACAAGCGACATCTATCGCAGGGAGCCGTGGCTCGTGTTCTGGCCCTTCCGCAATGGACGTTTCACCGGGCTCCAAGGCATGAGTTACCACGGCGGCGTCATCGGCGGGATTCTAGGTTTTATCATCTACAGTGCGGTGAAACGCTTTGACACGCGGGAAATCGCCGATATGTTTGCGGCAAGCATCCCGCTCGGCTATACTTTCGGCAGGCTCGGCAATTTCATAAATGCGGAACTTTACGGCAGAATCACCGCGTCTCCTCTGGGTATGGTGTTCCCTGACGCAAAAACCTACCCGGCAAACCTCCTCTGGGTAAAGGAAACAGCGGAGAAAATCGGCTTCCCTATTCCCTCACCGAACGCCATGCTCAATCTACCCCGTCATCCGTCTCAACTCTACGAAGCAATCTTCGAAGGCGTCATCCTCTGGGCGATTATCTGGCTTATCCGCAACAAGAAACCGTTCAAAGGCTTTACCGCGGGGATTTATATCTTTGGATACGGGATATTTCGATTTTTCATCGAGTATTTCCGCGAACCTGATGCAGACATCGGGTACCGATTCCAAATCGTCCCTACGGATTTGCCTATCGCCCTTTACCATCAGCCTTTGAGCTTTTCAACTGGGCAAGTCTTTTGTTTCGCAATGGTCGTCATCGGAGTTGTCTGGCTCATCATTGCGGCGAATCTGCCGAATCACGAGCCTGTGAGGGTCTATGGGAAAGAATTGTCTATCGGAAATGGAGGGAAAAGCCTCACGGTCCAGGACCGCGAGACAGACCGAAAGATACGGCGGAAAATACGGCGCAAAGCAGGAAAACGGTAACGGCGCTCCACAGGCGCTGAAGTGAACTTCCGCCCCAGGGGGGCGGGAGTTAAGGGAATAAATAATCACCGCAAGAAGCAATTTAAAAAATTAAATTCCAAAAGAAACTACAGACACCCGGCAAAATCGTTTTTTCCCTGCGCGGAGAACCAGTTCTTCCGAGAATCCGACAACGGCTTTTGGGTCTGTTACGGGCGTAAACTCGTCTTTACCGCCGACAAACGCGCCGCCTTGCTGAACGAGACGCCGTGCTTCGCTTTTCGTAGGGCAGAGTCCCGCGTCAGTGAATAGGTCAACGATGTTGTAGCCCGCATTAAACTTATCCATAGGAAGAGAGACAGACGGCATAGCGGACTTGTCGCCGCCAGAACCGCCGAAACTTGCGTGCGCACCAGCAAGCGCACGGTCCGCCTCGTCCTTCCCATGTATGAGAGCCGTTACCTCCCACGCGAGTCTTTCCTTTGCGATATTGGGATTCACCCCTTCCGCTGTAAGGATTTCGCACTCGTCTATGGGCAGGAACGTGAACATAAGCAAGAAACGCCTAACATCCGCGTCCTGAACGTTCCGCCAATACTGGAAGAAATCGTAGGGCGCTGTGACGGATGGATCCAGAAATAAAGCGCCTTTTTCTGTTTTGCCCATCTTCTTACCATCCGCGGTGGTGATAAGCGGGAATGTGAGTCCGAACACATCAGCGCCGTCCATCCGACGGATCAGATCCGAGCCTGCTACAATATTACCCCATTGGTCGTCCCCGCCTATTTGGAGACGACACTCGTACTTGCGGAACAACTGCAAGAAGTCGTAACTCTGCAATAATTGATAGTTGAATTCGAGAAATGAAAGACCAGTTTCCATACGGAGACGGTAAGCTTCAAAGGAAAGCATACGGTTGACGGAAAAATGACTGCCTATATCCCGCAGGAAGTCTATATAGTTAAGTTCAGCAAGCCATTCCTTATTATTGGCGGCAAAAGCGTTTCGCCCGTCAAAACCCAAGAAAGCGTCCAATTGTTTTGTGATAGACGCGGCGTTTTTTTCCAGTTTTTCATAGTCAAGCATTTGGCGCATAGCCGTTTTGCCAGAAGGATCCCCGATGCGGGCGGTACCGCCGCCTACTAGAGCGATACCGCGATGACCGGCGGAACACAGGTGCCGAAACGCAAAAAACGGCACCATATGACCGATGTGGAGACTCGGTCCCGTTGGGTCGCATCCCACGTAAAACACGACTGGTCCCTCATCCATAAGCGCGGATAACCTTGCGGCATCCGAGCATTGCCGGAAAAACCCCCGGCGTTTCAAGTTTTCTAACGCTGTGTTCATGGCCCCATTCTATACTAAAAAGAACCTCTGTTCAAGAGCGTTAGACGCCGATAGGGAAGGGGAAAAATACTTGGGCTGACCTTTAGAGACACCCATACAGTAGACACAGGGAGAGAAACCTCATGTAGTCTCGTTATGCGAGTCGCCCGCTCTTTTAGAATCATGTTTTTATATTAAACTTTGTAAAATATGTATCTATTTCTGGTCTTAATATAACCTACAGTATCTCCACACCGCTGCCAAACGCCCTCGCCCCGATGGAAGTAACCGGCGCGCCGTTTATCCGGTCCGGGATGCGGACATCTGCCGCGCTTCAGTTATAGCCGGTAATGGTAACGCCAAGCGCTGTCTGGAAATTACCCGCGTTCTGCGCCGCATCCTGCGCAAACTGCGTGAGCGTCGAACACGAAACGCACGTCAGAAATAGCAGCCATGTCTTCTTCATATCAAACTCCTTGGATGTGTAGATCCCACCCGCGCTTTGTTTCTTGCGCCGACCATTCAGGACACCGCTGACCGCACGGTCGGGACACCGCTGACCGCACGGTCGGGACTCGCCTGACAACACGGTCGGGACCTACCTGACCACACGGGTGCGCCACTCGCAGACAAGGTGTCTGACACCGACAACACGGGTGTGCTACTCGCGAACAAGGCGTCTGACATCATAGCAACACGGGTGCGCCACTCGCAGACAAGGTGTCTGACACCGACAACACGGGTGCGCCCTCGCAGACTAGGTGTCTGACACCGACAACACGGGTGCGCCACTCGCAGACAAGGTGTCTGACACCATAGCAACACGGGTGCGCCACTCGCAAACAAGGTGTCTGACACCGACAACACGGGTGCGCCGCTCGCGAACAAGGCGTCTGACACCATAGCAACACGGGTGCGCCCTCGCAGACAAGGCGTCTGACACCGACCACACGGGTGCGCCACTCGCAAACAAGGTGTCTGACACCATAGCAACACGGGCGCGCCACTCGCAAACAAGGCGTCTGACACCTAGCAACACGGGTGCGTCACTCGCAGACAAGGCGTCTGACACCGACAACACGGGTGCGCCACTCGCAGACAAGGTGTCTGACACCAACAACACGGTTGCGCCACTCGCAAACAAGGTGTCTGACACCGACAACACGGGTGCGCCCTCGCAGACAAGGTGTCTGACACCATAGCAACACGGGTGCGCCACTCGCAGACAAGGTGTCTGACACCGACAACACGGGTGCGCCACTCGCAGACAAGGCGTCTGACACCATAGCAACACGGGTGCGCCCTCGCAGACAAGGTGTCTGACACCAACAACACGGGTGCGCCCTCGCAAACAAGGTGTCTGACAGACACCTAGCAACACGGGTGCGCCACTCGCAGACAAGGTGTCAGACACCGACAACACGGGTGCATCACTCGCAGACAAGGTGTCTGACACCGACAACACGGGTGTGCTACTCGCGAACAAGGTGTCTGACACCAACAACACGGGTGCGCCCTCGCAAACAAGGTGTCTGACAGACACCAACAACACGGTTGCGCCACTCGCAAACAAGGTGTCTGACACCGACAACACGGTTGCGCCACTCGCAGACAAGGCGTCTGACACCGACAACACGGGTGCGCCACTCGCAGACAAGGTGTCTGACACCATAGCAACACGGGTGCGCCACTCGCAGACAAGGTGTCTGACACCGACACGGGTGCATCACTCGCAGACTAGGTGTCTGACACCATAGCAACACGGGTGCGCCACTCGCAAACAAGGTGTCTGACACCGACAACACGGGTGCGCCACTCGCAGACAAGGTGTCTGACACCGACAACACGGGTGCGCCATTTATGCAAGACGGTAGGGCGGTTTGAAGCTGCGGAAGAAAGGGCCGCTGATGACCCAGAGTAACGCGGGCATTGAACACGTCCCCTGTACTGGACGCTGTT
>JAIRNA010000019.1 GCA_031258305.1 Treponema sp.
TACTATGGCTATTCTCATAGTATAAGAATACCATATAAATACTTCTTTTTACAAGAGGAAAATTGAGCGCCGGCGCATTAAAAAGCGCTCTCGTTCACCGAACACGGGTCCGTGACCGCTCGCCCGCACGTTACGTTCCCAGACCCGTATGCCGCGTTCCCAGACCCGCACGTTACGTTCCCAAACCCGCACGCCGCGTTCCCAGACCCGCACGTTACGTTCCCAGACCCGCACGTTACGTTCCCAGACCCGCACGCCGCGTTCCCAGACCCGCACGCCGCGTTCCCAGACCCGCACGCCGCATTCCCCGACCCGCACGCCGCGTTCCCCGACCCGCACGCCGCGTTCCCAGACCCGCACGCCGCGTTCCCAGACCCGCACGTTCCAAATTCGTCCCTTGATACGAAACTCTCTTTATACAAGTGATAGAAGGCCCTTTTCGGACTTTGTACCATGCCGCAGAGTCGCTCGGAGGAATCCTCCTACATTGTGCGGGTTGTCCTATTATATAATAAAATATAGTACGGGGGGGGGGGAAGAAGAGAGCTTGTATCGGACATGTTCCGTGCGCCGGGTTCTCTGGACTGCCGCGTAAGGAATTTATTTTCATATCATAGCTATTTTAGTATCTTATGGGGAAATATGCAAGAGAAAAAAGTAAATTATTATCTCAAAACATAGTGGACTAAATTCACTCTATTTGCTACAATGCCTTAATAAAGTTCGTTAGCAAAAGATATACCGCTTGCTAACGAGGCTAAAGCGAGAGGGTATGTTAAAGAAAATCATTTTATGCCTGCTCACGCCGCTGTTGATGGGCGGATGCGTGAGCGGAAAGGAAGCGGCTATGCAGAAAATACAATCTTTAAAGGACGCTTATGCGGACTATTTTCTCATCGGTAACATCGTGTCCGGGGTGGATATGGACGATTTGCGTTACAACATCCTGACGACCCACCATAACATCGCCACTGCTGAAAACGCTATGAAACCTCAGTATTTACAAGGAACCAAAGGCGTGTTCACCTTTTACGATGCGGACGCCATTGTCAACAAGGCGCTTTCTCGCGGACTTAACGTTCATGGACATACACTGGCATGGCATCAGCAGTCGCCCGCGTGGATGAATTATGAAGGCGTGTCCCGTGAAGAAGCCGTCATTAATCTCACCACCCACGCGAAGACGGTCGCCGCCCACTTCAAAGGCAGAGTCGTCTCGTGGGATGTTCTCAACGAAGCCATAGCCGACAATCCGTCCAATACGGAAGACTGGAAGGCAAACCTCCGCCAGAGTCCCTGGTTCAAGGCTGTCGGTGCGGACTATGTGGAAATCGTATTCAAGGCGGCGCGTGAGGCGGACCCTGACGCCAAACTCTACTACAACGATTACAATCTCGACAACCCCAACAAGGCGTCTGTAGTCTACAACATGGTAAAGGATATTAACGAAAGGAACCCGGATGTAGTCGGCAGACCCCTCATTGACGGTGTCGGTATGCAGGGGCATTACAGTTCCCATACCAGTCCCGCGAATGTGGAAAATTCCCTCCAAAGGTTCATCTCGCTCGGCGTGGAAGTGAGCATCACAGAACTCGACGTGCAATGCGGCGAAGAGGGCAAGCAGACAGACGCGCAGAAGGTAGCGCAAGGAATCACCTATGCGGCGCTTTTCAACGTATTCAAGAAATACGCGGAGAACATCGGGCGTGTTACCATGTGGGGACTTGACGATGGATCAAGCTGGCGCAGACAAGCTTGTCCCACCATGTTCAACGACAATCTCCATCCCAAACCTGCATTTTTCGCGGCGCTCGACCCGGACAAATTCATAACGGAAAACGGGGCGTCCATTGAAAAAAAAGAAGCGAAACAGGCCGAGGCGGTTTACGGCACACCGGACTTGGCGGACGCGGCCGCGTGGTCTCAAGCGCCCGCAATTTCTATAGACAGCTACCTTATGGCATGGCAAGGAGCGTCCGGTACAGCGAAAGTTCTTTGGGATGAAAGCAACCTCTACGTACTGGTGAATGTCAACAATGCGGAAATGAACAAGGCGAACCAAAACACTTATGAGCAGGATTCCGTAGAAATATTCATTGACGAAAACAATGGGAAAACTCCCTATTATGAGAAGGATGACGCCCAATACCGGGTGAATTTTGACAATGAAGCGACTTTTAACCCACAGTCGGCCGCGGAAGGCTTCGAGTCACGGACGACCGTCTCCGGTAGAAGCTACACGGTCAGCCTCAAGATACCGTTTCGGACCATTGACGTAAAAAGAGGCGGCATCATCGGTTTTGACGTGCAAATCAACGGCGCTTCATCTCGAGGCGCTCGTCAAAGTGTCGCCGTTTGGAACGATTTGTCGGGCGGATCGTATCAGGACACGTCCGGCCTGGGTATCCTAAAGTTGACGAAACGATGAAAAGAGAAACGTATGGAAGTTTTAGCCGCTTATTTTATTTAAGCCCAATCACGCAGACGAATTTTACCCATGACACGGAATTCAAAAAACTGTGTTCGCCCGCGTAAAGTCTGTGGGACCGTGGCTAATGTTAAGAAAGGCTTATATCGGCAGGCGGGCGAGGATAAAAGACGCTATACGAATGATGACGCCGCCGCCGAGCCATACGCCTCCGAATACCGCAAGAGCAACGATAATTTCCGTTTTGAAATCCGCATTCCGATCAGAAAAGAAAATTCGGCTTGTTTTGTGGATGACAGGACTACTTATGGCATCAATAACCCGCCAAAAAGAGCTGAAAGTATTTCGGTTGGTGAGAAAGGCGAAGAGACGAAGCGCTAAAATGATGACGATAAAGCCAAGAATAAAAGCGGCCGCCGACCAAAGCGCTCCCAACAACAAGGCGAGAATGATACCAATGCTTACAGAGCCGAAGTTAGCTAATCGCGCAAACACGCTGTTAAGCACCGACAAGACGGCCATCGCCACAATGGGCGAAATGTCGAGGAACCCGCCGATTTGCAAGCCCGGTCTGCGAAACAATCTTAGATACGGGTTCGTTATGGCGCAGAGTATCTCCCCCGCTTTGCCGAAATTGACTCCGCCGAACCACGTCAGCAGAATCCTCATAAAAATGAGAAGTAAATAGATACTTGTTAACGATGACAAAAAAGTGAATATTAAACGCATTTCTCTTTTAATTGAGGGAGGAATGGGGGGAGTGAGGTTGTTGTTTCCAAAAGTACTTGAAACCGCCAAGCGCCATTTGCTAACTGCAACCAAACTCCCTATTGCCAATTCCCTAAACTAATAGTCCATTCCCATGCCGCCAGGGGGCATTGCAGGGGCTTCCTTCTTTTCAGGGATGTCCGTCACCGCACATTCGGTGGTGAGGAGGAGGCTTGCGATAGACGCCGCGTTCTGCAAGGCGGAGCGCGTAACCTTTGCTGGGTCAATGATGCCCGCGCCAACCATGTCAACCCACGCCATCTTTGCCGCGTCAAAGCCAACGCCTCTGCGGGAGTTTTTTGCCTTTTCCGCGATGACCGCGCCGTCGAGTCCGGCGTTTTCCGCTATTTGGCGAATCGGCTCTTCTAAAGCGCGTTTCACAATCTTGAAGCCAACTCTCTCATCGTCCGAGAACTTCCTTACGTCGGTTTTTTCGAGCGCAAGAATCGGCTGAATCAGCGCCAGTCCACCGCCCGGCACAATGCCCTCGGCAAGAGCAGCGCGTGTCGCGGACAGAGCGTCCTCTACACGGTGCTTTTTCTCTTTCAGTTCCACTTCAGTCGCCGCGCCTACATTGATGACGGCAACACCACCCGCGAGTTTGGCGAGCCGTTCCTGCAACTTTTCACGGTCATAATCACTGGTGGTGTCCTCGATTTGTGCCTTTATCTGAGCAATACGGTCCTTGATGTCTTTTTCAGCGCCGCCGCCGTTGATGATGGTCGTGTTGTCTTTGTCAATCTTAATGGTTTTGGCGTGTCCAAGCTGGCTTATGTCTGTGTTTTCGAGTTTTAAGCCAAGTTCTTCGGTGATGACTTGTCCGCCTGTCAGAATGGCAATGTCTTCGAGCATAGCCTTGCGCCTATCCCCAAACCCTGGCGCTTTCACGGCGCAGGTACGGAGAGTTCCGCGCAGGCTATTCAAAACGAGTGTGGAAAGAGCTTCGCCATCAACATCCTCAGCAATGATGAGGAGAGGTTTGCCAGACTGAGCTACTTTTTCGAGCAGGGGCAAAATGTCCTTCATTGTAGAGATCTTTTTGTCGTGAATGAGAATAGAGACATCCTCGTAGACGCTGGTCATAGTATCGCGGTCAGTAACGAAATACGCGGAAATATAGCCGCGGTCGAACTGCATACCTTCAACAAAGTCAATCGAAGTGGACATTGTTTTGGACTCTTCAACCGTGATAACGCCGTCTTTGCCGACTTTTTCCATTGCATTCGCGATAGTGGAGCCAATTTCCAAGTCGTTATTCGCGGAAACCGAAGCTACATGGGTGATTTCTTCTTTTTCGTTGATATTTTTCGAGTTTTTCTTGATTTCTTCAACCGCGATTTCAACAGCTTTATCGATGCCGCGTTTGAGTTCAATGGGAGTCATGCCTGCCGCGACTGCTTTCAGCCCTTCTTTCACCATGGAATACGCCAGAACCGTAGCGGTTGTGGTGCCGTCGCCCGCCAAATCGTTGGTTTTCGTGGCGACTTCTTTCAGAAGTTGCGCGCCCATGTTTTCATAGGGGTCAGCAAGCTCGATTTCTTTCGCCACCGAAACACCGTCTTTGGTGATGGTAGGCGCACCGAATTTCTTGTCCAAAAGCACATTACGCCCTTTTGGCCCGAGCGTTACCTTAACGGCTTTGGACATTTGCTCTACGCCGTCAAGCAACTTACGCCGGGCGTCTTCGTTAAATAGCAACTGTTTTGCCATATTTTTCTCCTCTTGCCCATATCAAACGCAAAAGTGACTCTCGCGCTTGATTAAAAATTAAATTTTTAAACCCACACAGGGTTTTAATTTGATACTTTGTGTATATAAAATACTAAAAGCGATGCAAAACGGCAAGAATTTTTTTCTTTTTTTTTACTGGCATCACAAAAGTTATAGTAATATAATAAAAATCCCCGCCCCAAGGGGCGGGGTATTAAACCCTTTCTTTTTTAATAAATACACCTACAAAAATTTTTATACTGGCAAAGCCCTTATGGTACTGACTATGCTTTTGAAAAGCCCCCGAAGGGTGTCTATTCGGTTACCACCGCATCAAGGTCGATTTCGACCGCAACACAGGGCATTGTAACGCCCCAGTTTTCGAGAACTTCCGGGTGAATTTCACCGAAAACGCCGATTTTTGCGCCATTAATCAGTGCGTTTGCAGACCGACCGGCTATGAAACGCGGGTCCACAGAAGGTTCCACCGTGTATTCGCGGGAAAGGTAATAGAAGAGCGTCTGAACCTGCGCGGAAATCGTGTTGAAATTGGCGTCTTTATCCGCAGTGAGAAATCCGAGGTGCTGGCGCGTACTTACACCGTAGTTTTCCGCAGAGTTCCGATACGCAACTTTGCCTGTTTCAAAAATACGGTGCGGGAATACCGCGTTGCCGGACACGGATTCGCTCATCAAAAGAGATGTCAAAACCGAGTCGCGCACATACTCGTAGTTTTCGGTCATCGGATTAGCGATTCTGATACTCTTAGCGCCGTCCCCTCGCATCTTGTCAATAAAATCCTTTTTGGAACCGAGATAATTGAATATCATTTCTTGATAGCCCATTCCTACAAGAATTTCCTTTACTTTTCGACTGAAAACCGTTATAGGAGACAGCCGCCCGATGGTGAACTCATTGGGGTAAGCGGGCGCAAAGGTTGCCAGTCCTTTGCCGATCATCACGTCTTCCGCTATGTCCGCCGCATGGAGGAAGTCGTTACGGTATTCCGGCGGGAATACCCGTACTCCTTCGCCTTCGGTTTCGCTCCCTCGTTCTTTAGAAAAAGTTTTTTCGGCTTTGACGCCCATTCTGGCGAGAGCGGCAAGACATTCATCTGCACTCAACTTCTCACCCAAACACTTCTCCACCCGCGCCAATAAGCAGAACACCGGTTCTTGAAAGTAGAACGGTGTCGTAACTTTCCTGCCTTGAGGTGTGTCGTATTCATATTCCACATTTACAGGCTCAATGGTATAGCCTTGGTCAAAGAGGTCGCATGCCATAATGGATACGGACAAGGTGACGGATTCGATATCCGTGCCGGTCACTTCTATGAAGAGGTCCGTATCTCCGACTTGCACCGCGCCCAAGTCCGCCGAGTTGATGATGGGCGGATAGGAGAGGATACAGCCCTTTGAGTCCACAAGCAAGGGGTGCAAAGGCTCATGTTCTTGAATAAAACCGTATTCCTTGCCTTTGGGGTGTTGCTGAAGGATTTCACGTAGTGTGAGGGGAACGTCCCACTGGAGCGGTACAAAAGAGACTGAGTCCGGGTCAACGCCTTTGTAGGTGATGGGCCAGCTTATCCGGGCGATGCGATAAAGGCCCATTGACACGGTGCGTCGTTTCCTGCCGAAGTTCCACGCCAGCTTCTCTTGCGTCTGAATCATGTCGCGCAAGGACGCATCAGTAACGGCTTTGCCGCTAGCGATGAAGCCGGCGAGGAAAGGTCTGACATTTCGGACCGAAGCTTGAACTTTCACTGTCCGCTCCACGTCCGTAAGCGGCTTTACGGTACTACGTGCATCTTTGCGTGAGAAAAATGTGTATTCGTTTTGCTTGCCTCCATAGTACATGCGGAGCTGGCGCGCACATCCGGCAGTTCCCCACAAGTCAGGGCGGTTTGTATCGTTCAATTCGATTTTCAGTACCCGCTCGCTGGCGGAAACGCCTTCTTCGTCCCTCACATCCAATTCCGCCTTGGCACAGGCGAGAGCAGTCTCGAAATCCTCTTTCGCATCCCACCTGCGCCCTACAAGAGAATAAAATAATTCTTCATTTACTTCAATTTTTGGCATATTCGTTCCTTTATCTATCTTTATCGTTTAAGGAGTATAACAGCTCCGGGCAAAAATGTGAAGGGGTGGGGGCGCATACCATGAATTAGCCGAATATTAATTATCCTCCTCAATTTGCCGATAATAAAGTATGGATTTCTTTAAATATATTGGATTTTCCCGCTTTTTTAAAAGTCTTATTGTAATTGTTCTGTGTTGTGTGCTTTCGTTATGCGGAACACCCCCTCCTCCCGCGCCTGTAGAAGTCGTGCCAAAACCTCAAGAACAAGAGGAAAAGTTACCGCTTGCGCCGAAACCGCAGAGCGATGTCTGGAGTGTTTTGAAGACAGGCGATACGGAGAAATCTAAGGCTTTCTTCACCGGAGAAGTTGATGTTCATGCAACAGACGGCGAAGGTAAAACGCCGCTCCACTATGCGGCCGAAATGAAAAACACCCAACTGGCGACTTTTTTCCTAGCTATGGGCGCAGAAGTTGACGCACTCGACAAGCAACAGCGTACGCCTCTTGCTATAAGTGTAGGTTTGAAAGATCCTTCGGTAACACGAATTCTCGTTGCCGGTGGAGCTGATATTTTTTATTCTATGCCCGGAAACACGACGCCTGCGGAAGAATCCCTCAAAGATTTAAATCTTTTGACCGAGATCGTCAAGACCGAATCCTCTATTAGAAAAACCAACGCCGAGGGTAAGAATCTCCTTGACATCGCCCTTGCCCATCCGGAATCCTTGCCCCATATGTTATCAATGGAACACCTTATCCTTAAAGGAGCGTATTCGGGAGACCCGCTTTTCACATATCTCGCGCCGGCTGTGCGTACATCGAACTACAATATCCGCGTCGCGGACGGCATTACGCCCTTGCACTTCGCGGCGCGTCATGGTTACCTTGGACTTATCCAGTTCCTCGTCAGCAAAGATGCAGACGTCAATCTAAAAACCGCAGCCGGGTCAACGGCTCTCCACGAAGCCGCTATGTCCGGTAATGTTAACGCTCTGCGCCTCCTCATAGAAGAGGGCGCGGACGTCAACGCCCAAGATGCAAAAGGTAACTCTATCATGCACATCGCTATTCCCTTTGCTTCTCATCAAGCCGCTCTCTCCCTCCTCTTGGAAAACGGCGCAAGTCCGAATCTCCGCGATGAACACGGAGAATCCCCACTGCATATCGTCATAAAACTGAACCGGACGACGGATATCCTCCAGACCCTTCTCAACGGTAAAGCTGATGCATCTGTTCGCAACATCGAGGGAAAGACTCCGCTCTTTCTTGCCATAGAGGAGGGTAAAGGCGATTATATTCCTTTGCTTCTTGAGGCAAAAGCCGACATTTTCGCCGCGGATAACACAGGGCTGACACCGTTTGAAAAGGTTTTAAGAGAAAAAAGCCCCCTGCTTCCTCTGCTCATTACACCGGAAACGGTTCTGCAAAGCGATGGGGCGGGCAATACTATTCTTCATATTGCCGTAAAAGATCGTGCCGACACCGACACCATTGCTTCCATTCTGGAAAATGGCGCATCCATTGATGCGCGTAACAAAGAAGGCGACACGAGCCTCCACATCGCGGTTCAGCAGAATGACGAAAAAGCAGGTTTGCTTCTCCTTTCAGAAGGCGCCGATATTTTCGCGGTCAACGCAAGCGGTAACAGCCCGCTTTATGCGGCATTTTTCTCTCCGGACGGCAAGGTGCGGCAATGGCTCTTGACAAAAAATACCCTTATCGCTCAAGACGGGCTTGGAAATACCGCGCTTCACTATGCGGCGCAGTGGAAACTTGACAAATATATTCCGCTTATGGTGAATGTCGGAGCGAACATTGACGCGCAAAACGCGACGGGCGAACCTCCTTTGTTTACCGCAGTGAAGTACAATTCGCCATCAACGGTCAGGATACTGGTAACAACCGGCGCTTCAATTAACAAACGGGACAAAGTTGGGAATACGGCGCTTCACGCGGCTGTTCGATGGAATTCCAGAGATGCGGGCGCGGCTCTCATCGCTTTGAAAATAGAGGTTAACGCCCATGCGCTCAATGGTAAAGCCGCACTTCACGATGCGGTCAGGCTCGGTTATACCGATATGGAGATGCTTCTCACAGGAAACGGCGCGGACATCGACGTTAGAGATGCGGATCGCAACACGCCTCTTATGGAAGCCATAGCCGGCGGTTTTATCGAGCCGATGAAACGGCTTGTAGCCCTTGGCGCTGAAGTAAACACAAGAAACACGGCGGGCGATACACCTATGCATATGGCGGTCAAGATGAACAGGCGGGATATTGTGTCTGCACTTCTCAATCTAGGCGCATCCATTCATGCTCGAAACGCCCAAGGTCAGACTCCATTCCGTCTTGCCCTTATCACATCTCCGGATATGACGGCTCTGCTCCTCGCCGATAATCGCGTGCAATTGTCGGACGATTACGGTCTTTCCCCTCTGCATATCGCCATAAGCGACAGAGCAGCCGTGCCGATAATAGAAGCAATCATCAGTCAGCGCTCTAATCTTTCCGCAGTTGACTCTGAGGGTAAAACCCCTCTGCGCCTTGCCGTGGACCAAGAAAATTGGAATATTGCGAAGATCCTTGCCGAAGCTGGTTCAGACGTGTTTGCGGATGCGGTTGATGGTAAAAATCCCGCGCGGCTTTCTTTGGAAAAAGGACAATTTGCTATAACCGCGATATTCTCAAATCAGACGATTCACGCGGTAGACCGGTCCGGCAATACCATCCTTCATTACGTTGCTCAATACGGAACCATAAACGAAGTGAAACAGCTTCTGGAATTAGGCGCGGATAAGACCGCGCGGAATATCTCCGGCGACATCCCTGCCGATACCGCCGCTCGCTGGAAGAGACCTGACATAGCGGACGCTTTGAAGTAAAAGAGCGACTCTGAAAGTTATACAAGCGAAGTCTCATACATGGGGGGGGGGGGGCAAGGAAACTGATTTATAACATAAGCAAAATATTAAATCTTTGCGAGGTTCATAGTTCCGAGTCGCCCTGTTTTTACCGATACAATCACACGCTTGCTACGCGCCACTATGATGACCGACCCCGCGTCTACTACGCGCGCGGGTCCTTGAGCGTTGCCTTGACAAAACAGCCGAATCACAGCCCGTCGCGGCGTCTGACTCGGCGATATCTGTGAGTCGAGTCGGTCGAGGATGCGATCCACCGCGTGAAATAAGGCTTCCTCGCGAACGATGGACGGCGCTTGAAAAAATATCTTTTTCTCGGTCCACAGAGCGCGGCTCTTTTCACTTTCCGTCCATTTAATCCTATCAACGGACTCTTTTTCTAGAAATTCTGCTGTGAGACTCTGCGTTTCCGTGAAAGAGAACACAGTCTTTCTCCAATCAGAGAAGGATTTGTCCAAAACAGGAACGAGCGTATGCCGAATACGGTTACGGAGGAAGTTGATGTCTGTGTTAGAGGAATCGTTTCTGAAAGATGCGTTCAGTACACCAAGGTAATTCAGCACATCCGCACGAGTGAGGGTGAGGAGAGGTCTAAACACGGTGCCGTTGTCCTGTTTGATACCGCAAAGACCGGACGGGCCGGAACCGCGTAACACACGCATAAGAGCGGTTTCGAGGAGGTCGTCTTTTGTATGGGCTGTTAGCACACGCAGAGCGCCGAGCCGCTGTAGTTCCTGTGTCCAGGCATCGTGTCTGAATACGCGGGCGGCTGCCTCTATACCTATACCTTTCGCAGTGCGGGTGATTTCACCCTGGTGCGATGAGACAATGGTAAGCGGAACGCCAAGCCGTGTACATAAGGAGCGGACCGCCTCTTCGTCGCCGACATTCTCCTCTGGTGGACGTATACCGTGGTTTACATGAAGGCAGTGCAACCTATACGCCCTTAGTCTAGCGAGAGAAAGAAGCATCGCCGTAGAGTCCGCGCCTCCGGAAACTGCGGCTATGAACAAGGCGTCTTTGGGGAACCCTGCCAACGCGGCCGCTACCGACCGCTCAAAGCGGTAATCAATTTGTTCTTTATCCGCGTTTACCATGCTTATCTATCGGCATTTCACGCGCCGTTATCAAAGTGAAACAAAGTATCTAAGGAATGGTTAAACACGGCTTGTAATCATTTTGACTATGTCTTCCGGAGACAGTCCGTCCGTATCGACGACAAGATCCGCGAAGCCGAAGGCATCATTGTCTATGCCGTAGAGTCGGAGGTAGCGTTCATGGTCGCGGTTGTCTCGTTCTGCGGTGAAACGGGCAATTTCTTCAAGAATGCCGCCTTCCCGTCTCATGATGCGCTCGGCACGGGTTTCAAGACTCGCTTTAAGGTAGACTTTCAAATCCGCTTGGGGAAGTAACCAGATGGCAAGCCGTGAGCCGAGCACGCAGCTTTCTTTCATGGTGAGAGACACTTGGCGGCTGTCAACTTCTCTGTCCCAACTGTCGTCTTTTTCCGCCATCTCAAGCACATCGCGCAGGTCCAAGCCTTTCTCTTGAGCCAATGACCGAAACGTAAAATTGATGAATTTGATTCCCAGTTTTTCTGCCGTGAGACAGCTTACGGTGGTGTTTCCACACCCGCTCTTGCCGGATATCGCTATTCGGATTTTCTTGTTTTCCATAAATTATCTCTCCGTTTCATACCATTCGACCGCCTGCCATCCTCATTTCCCAGACAGTCTCTCGTATATTTCAAGATACCCTTGTCCCATTTTTTCGATGGAGTAATCTTTTTTCACGATGTCACGGCTTTTACATCCCATAGAGCGTGTTTTCTCCCGCTCAGCGAGCATTTGCTTGAGACGGTCCACAGCCTCGTCCTCGTCGGTGAACAGGTAACCGTTCTCACCTTGCACGACGAGATCTCTGTTGCCCGGAACATCGCGCAAGAGGAGGGCGCATCCCGCATCCATGGCCTCAAGCACCCCGTAGGGCAATCCTTCCCACGCGGACGCTGAGAGGTAGATGAAAGTGCGGTTCAGGTAGGCGTCAATGGTCGCTTTCTCTATCCACCCGGTGACGGTGATATTGGGGGATTTGAGAGCGGCGATGAGGGGCCCATCACCGACCCAGAAGAAGTTTCCCTCCACTCGTGAGGCTATTTTGTTGAATAGAGCCGGGTCCTTCTGTGCACTCGCTATGCCTGCGAAAGTAACAACGTCGGCGTTTTTGTCTTTTTCAATGAATGTGATTGGAACGCCGTTAGGCACGAAAAGCCCATTTCCACCGAGGTTGCGGTAGAGTTCGGCCTCTGATTTCCCACATCCAACTACCACGCCGCCGAAAAACGCCCCGAGTTTTTCCAGAAAACGGAAAAACCATTGGTCGTATTTCCCAACATCGGTTCTGATAAAAGACGCGCCGTGCGGCGTATAAACGACCCGCTTGATACCAAGATATCTACAGGCTATCCGTCCCAAGAAACCCGCTTTTGACGAATGGAGATGCACGACGGCATCTTTATAATTTCTCAATATATTGACAAGTGAAACAAGCGCTTTCGAGTCGTTTTTCAGACTGATTTCTCTTCCCACAAACGGCCAATCAACAAATGCGACATAGGATGGGAATTTTCTTTTGACATTCTCAATGTCATCAACCCACATTCTTGAGCCGTGAATAATGAGGTGGTTTACTTTTGGTAACTGTTGTGTTATACTTATAACAGCGGTTGTAACGCCAGATGCAAAGGGTTCAAGAACATGAACAACGAACATAGTCTTTAGTATTGACCATTTACAAAGAATTGTCAAGAGGAAAAAACAATTAAGGGGGTTTTGTGTATACTTTCAAAGAAATTATTGACTCTTTGCCCGAAAACAAAAAGAGAGCCGATGGATTATGGACAAAGTTTGTCCTCCGTCCTTTCGCCGTACCGTTCACCTATCTCGCACTGAAGCTACGGTTGAAGGCTAACACGGTGTCATATCTGTCCGTAGTGTTCAGCATTGGAGGGGGTATACTCTTCTGCATGAAGGGTTTTTGGCTGCCGTTCTGGGGTGCGGTTATGCTTAATATGTTCTCTATCCTCGACTGCGTTGACGGTAACGTGGCGCGGGTAACAAAAACGGCGTCTCCGTGGGGAGGATGGGCAGACGCTGTGATGGGATTCGTGGCATACTGCGCGGTGTTCCTCTCTATGGGCGTCTATATCTATCTCCGTACGGGATGGTGGTGGATTCTGCTTGTAACAGGACTTACCTCATCGGCAAATCTGCTCGCCCGCGTCTCTTATCAGGCTTACAAGAATATTGTGGGCAAGAGCGAGGCGGAAAACGCCGTTTCGCTTGAGCAAAAGCTTGCGGAAACTGTGGGTATAACAGGTTTTATGATGCCGCTTCTCATCGTGTTTCACTGCATCTGGGATAAATGGCAGTGGGGTATGTTCGGCGTCACGGCTTTCAACCTGACATTCTATATAGGCGGATGCCTCCTCACCATTGTAAAGCTGGCGCGTAAAGCCGGTTACGCAGTCCGCTAAAAGAATTTGAGGCGGTGTTTTGAAAGAGTCAAAGGTGAATGGTGTAACGCCGGGCTTTCCATTGTTTCTAACTCCTCTTGTAACAATTCCGTTTGTTCGGTATACTACTGGTCATGTTTTGGAAAAATAAAAAATTAGAAATACAGACCGAAGACGAGGTTCATCTGGAGCCAGTTTTCGGTGTTCAGCCGAAGGTTTACCTCGCTTGTCTCTACGGTCTGGCAACAGCCGTTATCTTGTTCTTTGTTCTATTTTATCCGGGTATTTCTAACCCCGGAACCGTTTTGCTCGCTGAATCCGAGCCGGAAGGCGCCGCGGTCTTTGTGGACGGCGTATATCAATCTACAACGCCCGCCCGAATTTTCGTTCCGAAAGGGAAACGCATTGTCAAGATGAGTCTCCCAGGTTTTTCCCCATGGGAGCAGCCTATTGAGGTTAAAGGCGGGCTTTTCGCCTCCCTGTTTTTCCCCAGAAAGCAGGGCGTTAGAGAAACGCTGACGTGCGTGGAGCCGGAGAAGGCGTTTGCCGTGGGCGCATCCGATTTTGCGGCATGGTCTTTTACCGGCGAGCCGACAAGCGCCTACCAAATACCCCAGTCGCTTTCCGAAGCCGCCTATCGCGTTGCCCCAGATACAGACATCGCCATGCTGAACAGCGTCCTTGAAGCCGCGGTGCGGTTCGCTTCCAATCGAGCGAGCCTCCGTGACCTTATCCGCGCAAAGTGCCTCGTAGACAACGCGGGCGCCGCCGTTTCTCCGTTCAGCTTGCTCGCATCAGCTCAGAACGCCGTCGCCTACTTGAACAAAAATCCCGGAGCCGCGTCAGTTCTATCCGGTCTACTACTAACGCCCCAGCCCGAAAAAATCGTGAATTCCGCATGGATTAAGAAAAATGAACAAGATTCTACCATTGAAAAGAAACCGCTTCTTGCACCGGGAAAAAGGGAAAAAATCATAATCGCCGGACTTTTGTGGACGGAAATTGCGGAAGGAACCGATTCTTTTTTTCTTTCAGAAACGATTCCCGCATGGTCATGGGAGCTATTCTTGAAAGAAGCGCCCGAATGGTCTCTGGGGGTCCCCGCGGGGTATTCTAAAGAAGGAGTCTCGTGGTTTGCGGCAAAAGCCTACTGTAAATGGCTCGCGGCGCAAACAGATACAAGTGAATTGGAAAAGAAACTTTATCTTCCGCGAATCGAATCAGCGCGCCTTCCATTCAAAAAGGAATTGGAAACAGCGGCGCGAATAGGCTTTGTTTTTGACGGGCAGAAATATGAATGGTGTGAAGATTTCTTTGCGCCGTTTGACTTTCTTTCCGCCGAAGCGGAAAGTATTTCATCTGTAGGGTCCCCGGAGCGCGCTGTCTTTAGCCGCGATGGAGAGAAAGCTTCATTGCCGCCTGGTCAACGTTCACCATTTGTTTCCTTTCGGCTGGTCATTAAATAAGGCGGTATTGCGTAAAGAAAGAGGTAAAAGAATGGTAAAAGCGGGGGAGCTTCTTTCTGTTTTGTTTGACGAGCGTTTCGTGACGAAAGCCAGAAAGATGTCGAAGCTGTTTTCTTCGTGGAGAACGATAGTCGGAGAGGAGAAAATAGGGTCCGCGTCCGATCATTCCTATATTGCAGAGTTTGAACGGAATGTGCTTCTTATAGAAGCCGATCATCCAGGCTGGATCCAGATACTCCAGACAAAACAGCAAGAGCTGTTGGACAATTTTCAGCGGCGGTTTCCTGATATAGGCATAACGGGCATTTCGTTTCGCTTGAGCCGCGGACCTATAAGACAGGTGGAAGAGCGCAAAGAGGAAAAAATAGAGAAATCAATGGAAAAAGAGGGAAACGCCGTTCAGGAAGACGTGGTTTTCGGCAAGTTCGAGAAGGATGAAACCTTGAAACGAATAGTTGAGCGGCTAGAGAAAAATTTAAGATGAATGGGGAAAAACAATATGAGAACTGTCGACTGTGTCCGCGGCGGTGTGGGGCGAACCGAGCGCACGGTGAAAAGGGCTTTTGCGGGGAGACAGCGAGTCTTCGCGTTGCGGCAGGCGTGTTGCACCGTGGGGAGGAACCCCTCATCGCGGGAGCAGGCGGTTCTGGCGCGGTCTTTGTGAGCGGGTGTAATTTGGGTTGCGCCTTCTGTCAGAATTTCCAAATTTCTCGACAGGGTTTAGGCAGAGCCGTTTCCACAGATGAATTTGCCGGAATTTGTCTTGCTTTGCAGGAAAAAGGCGCGGAAAACATCAATATCGTCACTGGAACCCATGCAGTTCCCGCGCTCATCAGCGGTGTCGCCGTGGCAAGATCGCGTGGATTGACCCTTCCGGTGTTGTGGAATTCTTCGGCGTACGAAAACGAAGATACTCTCGTCCTACTCCAAGACAGCGTTGATATATTCCTTCCTGACATAAAAACTTTTGACTCAGAAATAGCGCGAAAATTTTTCAACGCACCTGATTACCCTAAAGTTGCGGAGCAGGCTATTCTCACGATGTTGAATATGGCAAAGCGTTTGTCTTACATTGGAGAAAAGATGTTATCCGGGGTTGTTGTGCGGCATCTTGTATTGCCCGGTCATCTTGATTCCACCCGCGCTGTGCTGGAATGGTTCGCGGAAAACGCCCAGGACCGCGCTCTGCTTTCGCTCATGACCCAGTATACACCGATGGGCGTAAACGCGCCCACGCGTTACGTGGACGCGGCCGAATACGAAACCCTTCTCGAATGGCTCGACGAATTCGGCATAGACGGCTTTTATCAGGAATTGTCGCCTGGCAGTGA
>JAIRNA010000028.1 GCA_031258305.1 Treponema sp.
CGGTATCATTTATGGGTCAAACGCCCTTGATAGTGCGTTGAATAACACCGCTTCTAGCGGCGATGATTACGGGCACGCGGTCTATGTTGATGGTTCACCCGCCAAGATACGCAATAGCACGGCCGGTACGGGCGTTACGCTGAACAACGAAACAGCCGCCAACTGGGAGTAATGGCTTAAGAACGGCGCATGCGCCGTTCTTAAGCTTCGAGTTTTTGCTATGCAAAAACTCGAAGCATTTGTGCGGATACACGGTGTCAGACACGCGAAATGGTGTCAGACACCGATGGTGAATGTATAAAAATATACACATGAAACCTATTGAACAATGAAAGAAAATATGCTATTATAAACATTGATGGAATACATATTGCAATGGCAACAATTAATGACTTGGATATTATTGTAAGTTATAATTTTCAACACATTGTCAAACTCAAAACAATAATTGGAACTGAAAGCGTTAATATACGGGAAGGCTATAAAAGGATAGGGATATACTCACCAACGGAGGTAATTGAAAATGATGAATGAACCAAAGGCATTGAAGGAAATACACAATATTCGGGAAAAGATTTTTGAAGAGACTAAAAATATGACTCCCGCAGGAAGGGCAAAATATGCAAATGCGCAGGCACAAATAATAATAAAGGAATATAATTTAAAAATAGAATATGAAAATAAATAATTAGTATATAAATAAAATGGTTTTTTACTTGCTCAAACGGTGTCTGACACCATCGGCGTCAGACACCGTTTGACTGTTCGACTAAAATGAGAGCCGCTCCCAATTTTAGGGAACGGCTCATTTATTACAAAATGAGAGATTACTGCATTTTTTCTGATAAAGTCTGGAGCAATTCACCGTTTATGTCGTGCGCGTATTCCCAGACAAAAACACCGCCCAGTTTAAGCTGTTTCACGTACTCCGTTATGTAGCCAATAGCTTCCGCATCCGTGTAGCTTATAAATGTGTCGCCGTTGTAAAGGTAGGGCGCTTTCGCCGTATCATCCCAATAGCGGGTATACCCAGAGTCCGGTTCGAGCAGCGGTTTGATTTTGTCCCAGCCAAGCCCGTCGAGCGGAGAAACTTTTTCGTATTTCTGGAATAGCCCGTGCCGTGCCCCTTCGGGAACGCCTTCCCACGCATGCCCATAGAAACCGACGCCCAAGATGATTTTTTCTGGCGGGATGCCGGCTTGCAGGAAAACCCTCACCGCTTGCGCCGTAGACCAGCCGCCCCATTCAGGGTCCCCATCAGCTTTGCGTAAGTTGGCATGGTGGCCAGTGGTCTTGTTCCATCCGCCATAGTAGTCGTACGCCATAAGCTTGAACACATCCACAATCTTTGCCGCGTCTTTGGCACGGTTCTTCTCGCAAAACCACGGACTCGCAGGCACCGCAACCGACAGCCCATAACGCTTGCCCGTGCTTTGCCCCAATTGGTCCAGCGCCGCACGTAGTTCGCTCAAAAGCGAGATGTAGTTGTTGCGGTCAGCAGGCTGCGTCTCAATGTCCGCACCCCACTCGGGACCAACCGGATATTCCCAGTCTATGTCAACGCCGTCAAGGTCAAAAGTCTCAAGCCATTCACACACATTGGCAATGAATTTCTCCCGCTTCTCCGCGTCTTCAGCCGTGTGAGTGAATTCCGCCTTGTAACCACCCACTGAAAGGTTGATTTTCAGATTGGGAAACGTAAGCTTCAACGCCGCAGTCTGTTCCCACAAATCACTGAACCCCGGCACGATCAACCCCGGCGTGAGTTCCGACTCTTGGTCAACCATGTCCTTAATATAAATGGTTGAAAGGTCGGTCTGGTCAATGAGGGCAAACGCAATGATAATGTCCGTAAGATATTGACCCTGAATCACGTCCGCAGTCCAATGCTCGCCCTTGTCAATGTCCGCGCCCAGACCAAGCGGCCATGTCCGTATGTAGGTGGAAACTTTAGGCTGTTTAGGCTGTAAAGTTTCCCCTCCCCCTCCCGTGTCTTTTTTACCAGTCGCCTGTAGCGGGAAAAGAACAACCCCGAACAGCGCAAACGCCAACAGAAAGAATTTTATTTTCTTCATAATTGCCTCCACTGTCCATTCTAAAGGGTTTGATCAGAAAACGCAAGGTTTTTTATAAAGAAAATAAAATCACAGGCCACTGCGGTTTATCGTCACTTACATACTTCCCTCTTCACGCCACGCGAAGCGCAAGTATTCTTCGATAAAAAAATCAATGTCGCCGTCCATAACTGCTTGAATGTTGCCCACTTCCGCCTTTGTACGCATATCCTTGACCATTGTATAAGGCTGGAACACGTAAGAACGAATCTGACTGCCAAAACTGATGTCTTTCTTTTCCTGAGCGAACCGCTCGTTATCTCTTTCCTTTTCCGATTTGTAATACTCGTAGAGACGGGCGCGGAGCATACTCATCGCGATGGAACGGTTCATGGTTTGGCTTCGTTCTGATTGGCACGCGACAACGATACCGGTTGGCAGGTGAGTAAACCGTACCGCACTGTCGGTCTTGTTGACGTGTTGACCGCCCGCGCCGCCAGAACGGTATGTATCCACGCGAAGGTCTTCGGGTCGGATGTCAATTTCTATGGAATCATCTAAAACCGGAAACACGTAGGCTGATGCAAAAGATGTGTGTCGGCGGGCGTTCGCATCAAATGGCGAAATACGGACGAGCCGATGTACCCCGGATTCACCCTTAAGGAAACCGTAGGCGTAGTCGCCCTCAATTTTACACGTGGCGCTCTTTATACCACCTTCGGCTTCGAGTCGGTCAACCTCTTCAATCGAAAAACCGCGCCGTTCCGCCCACCGCAGGTACATTCGGTAGAGCATCTGTGCCCAGTCGCAGGCCTCGGTGCCGCCCGCGCCAGCATGTATGGTGAAGAAGCATCCGTTTTTATCAACTTCACCGGACAGTAGCTCGACAAGGTTCTGTTTCTCGTAACATTCCATCAGATTGTTGAGCGTTGCCTCTATCTCCGAGGCTTGGGACTCGTCTTCTTCCTCAGTGGACAATTCATAAAGGGTTACAAGGTCGTCAATTTTCGATTTTAAGCCTTTCCACGGTTCAAACCGCGCCTTTAAACCTTTGAGTTCGGACATTGTTTTTTCGGCGGAACCTTGGTTGTTCCAGAAATCCGATTCCCCTGCTTTTTTTTCTATTGCGGCAATGCGTTCTACAAAGTTAGCGTCTTCAAAGACGCCTCCACGTATCGTAAATTTGCGCCTGCAACGTTTTGACAGGCGCTCCTAATTCAATCAATAACATAAAAACAGTATACAAAAAAATAACGGTTTGTATAAGACCATAAATTGAATCTTTTTAAGAGGAATTTTTGATAATTATGGTGATTTTACTTTGACAAGAATCAGAAATTTATTTATAATAATTCATTATGTTACGAGTTGAAGAATATGTGGCCGATTGGCCCGATATGACGTATCCGAATTTTATTGCTTTTCTTGACGGCATCGCGGCGCAGTGGCAGGATCAAACCGCTATTTTTTACCGCAGCGGGAAAGCGAG
>JAIRNA010000042.1 GCA_031258305.1 Treponema sp.
CTTTATTCGTTCTTTTAGCAAGTAAAGAACTAAAAAAGACAGATTTACTTACAATGGCTAATATATCACGTGGGACGCTTGCCCGGTTTGCAAAGGCAGAATCAGTTTCTACAGACGTAATAGGTAGAATATGCACCGCCCTTGGTTGCCAGCCCGGCATGGAGTATGTCCCTGACAACATGGGGGAGGAGGAGGCGTGATATGGAATTAAATTATACTTATTTTAAATCCGAAAGTGGGATGTATGTTGGGTATTTTGATGATTTCCCACAGTATGTTACTCAAGGGTATACTTTTGACGAATTAAAAGAAATGTTGCTGGATGTATATCAATGTATGGAATTATCTAAATATCATAGGGATAAATTAGCGGTTTAATGAAAAGAACAGAATTGTTACAGAAATTATCGTCAATGGGAGTGCTTTTTGTCCGATATGGCTGTAAACATGATATTTATATCCAGCCTCGGACAGGTATTATGATACCAATCCCAAGACATGATGATATAGACAAATTTACGGCAAAAAGCATACTTAAAATACTTTCGTAAGTTTTTAAGTATTCCTGCCGTGTCTGGGGAAGAGAAGGCTGGTACATAGGCAAAATGCAAACGGCGGTGAATTGCCGATTGATAGTAAAATAGGAGGCGAATATGGGACGCTGTGTAAAGTGTGGGAAGAAAGAGCTTTTTCTCAAGGTCAATTCCGAAGGGCTGTGCCTAGATTGCGAAGTGGAAAAAGAGGTCAAGCCGTTAGCTTTAGGCGGTGCTTCGTCCGGCATTAATACAGGAAAAAAGGATACGCCCCCCGTCTTGCCAACTACGGTGGCAGTTGGTTATTTATAATATTCTCAAAATATTTTAGAACAATTTTTAGAAGGTATTGCGCATAACTCCCTATATCCACCTTTTCTTGCAAGTATCTACAGCAGCCGTTACACAGTGAAGTACTTGCTATGAATGATACAGAGAGAATCGGTTCCCATTTAGATCATCCTCTCCCCCAGTTGAACAGGAATCGACTGATCGATGGGATTCAATAAATAACACATCGGAAACCTCGCCTTCAGCGCCTTTCCTCGTATACGTTATAGATAGTGTACTGAGAGGCTCTTTGTATCGTGTAGATTATACCGCCCTCTTGTCATAAACGCGATTTTTTTCTATAATTATAGGTATCTGATTTTTAAGGAGTAAAATTTATGCAATTACAAGACTTAAAACATGCAAGTTTGAAGAAATGGATCGAAGATGCAGTTGCCCTGATGTCTCCGGATGCGGTGGAAGTCTGCGATGGCTCGCAGTCCGAATACGACCGTATGATTAAATTGAACATAGATGCGGGATTAGCGACGCCCCTCAATCCATGGCTTTTACCCGGTTGTGTACTATTTCGTTCGGACCCTTCGGATGTCGCTCGTGTCGAAGCCCGTACCTATATTGCAAGCAAGAGTGAAGACGACGCGGGCCCAACCAACCACTGGATTGACCCGGTGGAACTCAAGAAGACTATGACCGAACTGTACCGCGGCTCAATGCAAGGGCGTATTATGTACGTCATCCCCTTTTCTATGGGGCCGATCGGCTCGGAAATCGCTAAAATTGGTGTGCAGATAACCGACTCGGCCTACGTGGTCGCCAATATGCACATTATGGCGCGAGTCGGAACCAAAGTGCTTGATGTTCTCGGCAAAGACGGTTTCTTCGTGCCTTGCTTTCACTCAATTGGTAAACCTTTGGGACCCGGCGAGAAAGACAATGGTAAATGGCCATGCGCCCCGCTTGATAAGAAGTACATCTCCCACTTCCCGGAAACCCGGGAAATCTGGAGCTATGGCTCAGGTTATGGTGGAAACGCCTTGCTCGGCAAGAAATGTCTGGCACTCCGCATTGCATCCGTTTTGGCACGTGACGAAGGCTGGCTCGCCGAGCATATGCTCATCCTCAAAATCACCAATCCCAAGGGTGAAGTGAAATACATCACCGGCGCATTCCCGTCTGCATGCGGTAAAACCAACCTCGCTATGCTTGTGCCGACTCTTCCGGGATGGAAGGTCGAAACAGTCGGTGACGATATTGCATGGATGAAATTCGGCAAGGATGGCAGACTCTACGCTATCAACCCGGAAGCGGGCTTTTTCGGCGTCGCCCCCGGCACAAATATGGAGTCTAACCGCAACGCTATGGAAACCATCCGCCGCAACACCATATTCACCAATGTTGCCCTTACCGAAGACAAGACAGTCTGGTGGGAAATGATCGGCTATGACGCGCCGGGCAAACTGATTGACTGGAACGGCGCCGAGTGGGTACAGGACAAGAACAACAAGGAACAAAAGCCCGCGGCCCACCCGAATTCCCGCTTCACCGGGCCCGCAAAGCAATGCCCGGCCATCGCATCGGAATGGGAAGACCCCAAGGGCGTACCGATAAGCGCCTTCCTCTTCGGTGGACGCCGTCCCAAGACGGTTCCACTCGTGAATGAGGCAAAGAGCTGGGTTCACGGCGTGTTTATGGGGTCCATTGTCGGCTCCGAAGTAACAGCCGCGGCTCTCGACGTGAAAGCCGGTACCATTCGGCGCGACCCCTTTGCCATGCTCCCCTTCTGCGGGTACCATATGGGCGACTACTTCAAACACTGGCTTAACATTGGCAGAAAAAGCACGCCGGACAAACTACCGAAGATATTCTTTGTCAACTGGTTTCGTAAGAACGATGCAGGTAAATTTATATGGCCCGGTTACGGCGACAATTCCCGCGTCTTGGCGTGGATTTTTGACCGGTGTAACGGCATCACCGATAATGCCGTTGATACGCCCATCGGGTTCCTGCCCTCAGTTGATGCCATCGTCCGTCCTGATGGTGTGAGCGAAGCTGATATGCGAGAGTTATTGAAAGTGGATATCGAAGGATGGAAAAAAGAAATCGCGGATGTACGCGAAAATCACTATCCCAAATTTGGGGCGAAACTCCCCAAAGAGCTTTACGATGAATTGGACGCCATTGAGAAGCGGCTCAACGCCTAATTCCGTATCGCGCTCTTTTGGCGCGACGAGGTAGGTTACAAATAAAAGAGGCTCCTGAGGAGCCTCTTTTATTTGAGGAAAGGGTTTATCCCCCCCCCCCCCGCTCTACGTCGGGATCCTTATTGGTAAAACTGTCAGATTATTGTTCGGCTTTCCAAGCGATAAAAGCATCTTGAGTGGCTTTTGCAACTTGTTCAGGGGTCATAGTTCCCATACCAATGGCCTGCAATCCGTCGTTCAGCGGGGTGTATACCGGACCAGCGAATACACCGTCAATAACCGCCGTTGAAGCGGTGTACTGGGTAGGCAAGGCAGTGATGGCTTTCTGCATAGGTTCAAGCGTAAGCTTTGAGGTGTCGATGTCGGTACGGCTCGGAGTCGTAACACCGCCGACGCCCAGCTGGTAGGTGAGAACGTCTTTCCCTGAAAGGTATTTCACCAAATCCCACGCGGCGTTCAGCTTGGCTTTTCCCTCTTTTGCGCCGCCTCTGTACCTTTTTCCATCGTTGTCAACTTTCTCAATGTCAGCGCGGATGCCCCAACCGGTTGCGAGAATACCGGATGTGGATTTGTTGAGCTTGGCGCCGGGAATGTCCGGAAACACGGTGATGAGAATATTTTCTTGGTCCGCTGGAGAAATAAGAGCTTGTCCCGAAGACTTGTCGGTGACGAACGCGCCGACGCGCCAGTCGCCGTCTATCAGGTATGCGCCTTTACGAGTTGCGAAAAGACCGGTAACGGCTCCATAGTCAGTGGTCAAAGTGTCCTTGGAAATAACGCCATCGTCATACAGTTGTTTCACAAACTTCAGGGCGTTCACGAAATCCGGGTCTGTGAATTTCGCTCTTCCGCTTAGTATCTTCTGCTCCCAACCCACGCCGCCGAAACGTCCCGCAATGAGGGAGAATAGACAAGACTGCATAACCCATGTATCCTTATTCGCTATAAGAACGGTGTCGTACCCTTTTGCCTTGAGAATAGGAACCTGCGCCTTGAGTTCGGCGTATGTCTTGGCGGGCTGAAGTCCAGCGTCCGCAAGCACCGCTTTGTTTACGTAGAAGGCATGGCTTGAGGTAAGACCTTGGGTAAGGATACCGACATAGCCTCCAGCAAACTGTTTTGGGTCAAGTGCCAACGGACGATACGCCTGCGCAAAAGCCTTATCCGCCTTGAGAAGCTTGCCGATATCATAGAGCAGTTTATTGGCGTAGAGAGTGGTTGAACGTCCTGACGGCCATGCATACATAACATCCGGTAGATTACCAGATGCCGCGTAAGCTTCCGTTTTATTGTGGAAAGGATCGTTGAACAGGTCTTCCCTTTCAATGGTCACTTCGGGATGTGCGCTGGTATAGGCATCCCAAATCTTCGCAATACCATCACTTGCGTTTGCGGATGTTAAATCGTTATAATTCAATACCTTCAACGCAATCTTCTGCTGAGCTCCGAGCGAACAAACAATCAGTAGCGTCAGCACCGTCATAAAGACGGTTTTTAACTTGAGTTTCATAAAACCTCCTCAATTAAATATCAATCTTAAATTGATTGATTATTAAGTATAAATCCCTATTCAAGGTAAGTCAAGAAAGAATTTTGAGCTATTTAAAAAAATTAAGAGTTCCGCTATAGGTTGATAAAATAGCCGTCAAAAACTGTTGCCTCTGTGTTTTTGTGCTTGAAACGAAATCAATAGTGTGCTATAGTTTTTTAGAATGTGATGCGGAGCGTATGGACGCTTTAACAAGCTAAACGAAATTCGGTGGAAGGAGGAGTTGAAAATAGTTTTTGTTTGCGTATTTCAAGAAATATTCCAACTTCTCCATTTCCTTCGTTGACGTTATGCTTTCGAGTCGCCATACCTTGTATAGCATCGGTTTTCTATTTTTATAGAATAAGGAGATAGATATGAAGAAATTCTTTATAACTATGTCGATTGCGGCACTGACTGCCGCAATGGTTTTTGCCAATGGAAACAAGGATACGGCAAAACCCGGAGAAAAGGTCTACATCATCGCCACGGACACTACATTTGCGCCTTTTGAGTTCCAAGACGCCGCGGGTAAATACGTGGGTGTAGACATCGACTTGCTCGCGGCTATTGCGAGTGACCAAAACATCAAATACGACTTGAAACCGCTCGGTTTCAACGCAGCGGTTGCGGCGCTTGAGTCTAATCAGGCGGATGGGGTCATCGCGGGCATGAGCATTACAGACGTCCGTAAACTCAAATATGACTTCTCCCAGCCCTATTACGATTCCGGTGTCGTCATGGCAATTAAAGCCGACAACGAGGAAATTAACAGTTATGCGGACTTAGCTGGCAAAAGAGTCGCGGTCAAGACCGGTACCGAAGGCGCAACTTTCGCCGAAGGTATCAAAGATACATACGGTTTCACCTTGGTCTATTTCGACGAATCGCCTTTCATGTACGAAGAAGTCAAAGCCGGTAATTCGGCGGCCTGTTTTGAAGATTATCCTGTCATAGGCTATGGCATCTCTCAAGGTAATGGCTTGAAGATGGTGACCGATATGGAACGCGGTTCCTCCTACGGCTTCGCGGTGTTAAAAAACAAAAATACCGAGCTTCTCCAGAAATTTGATGCTGGTCTCAAGAACTTGAAGCAAAATGGCACATATCAAGAGATTTTGGACAAGTATATCGCCACGGAATAGGAAGTTGGAAATAGGGGGAATAGCAAATGGAGCTTGCCCATTTCAAATGGCGGCTCAGTAACGATAATTTACTATTCATTCCCTATTCCCAAGAATTAAGGGAAAAGCATGAATTTTCTTAAAGTGTTGCAAGAAGTTACGCCTCTACTTATGCGTGGTATGTTGATAACAGTGGAGACCACAATCTTTGCGCTCATTTTCGCCTTTGTACTGGGTTTATTTATTTGCTGGATGGGCGTCTCCAAACATAAGATGCCGCGCTTCATCGCAAAAACCTACATCTGGATTATTAGGGGAACGCCTCTGCTGGTACAGACATTCTTTGTTTATTTCGGTGTCCCGCAACTTTTTCAGTCTTTTGGCTTCAACTTCAGGCTTTCTCCCTTTACCGCGGGCATCGTCACCTTGAGCATAAACGCGGCCGCCTATATTGCCGAGATTTTCCGTGGCGGTATTCAGGCTATCGACAAAGGGCAAATGGAAGCAGCGCGGAGTCTGGGGCTTTCCTATCCACGGGCAATGTTCCGTATCATCATCCCGCAGGCATTCCGCATATCCATACCCGCGCTGGTGAACCAGTTCATCATCAGTTTGAAAGATACGTCCATCGTGTCGGTCATTAGTTTAGCGGAAATTGTCTACGAAGCGAAAATCTACATCGGCAGAACTATGCAGTCTTTTGCCGTATGGACCATTGTTGGCGGGGTTTATCTGCTCATCATCACCTTGCTGTCGCAACTATCGCGTTATGTTGAAAAAAGGCTCGATTATGGAAATAAAAGTAACAGTTAAAGACCTTCACAAGTCGTTCGGAAAATTGGAAGTTCTCAGAGGTGTGAGCATGACTGCCCGTGAAGGGGATGTTATTTGTATTATAGGACCGTCCGGCTCCGGTAAATCGACCTTTCTTCGGTGCATAAACCGACTTGAAAAGGCGGATGCGGGTGTCGTCATCGTCAACGGCTACGAAATCACCGATAAAAAAACCAACATCAACAAGGCGCGGCGGCATATCGGTATGGTGTTTCAGCAATTCAATCTCTTCCCGCATATGACCGCGAAACAGAACATTTTGTTCGCGCCTATTGACCTCAAACTGATGAACAAAAAAGACGCGGAGATAAACGCTATGCGCCTCTTGGAACGGATTCACCTTTCGGACAAGGCAGATTCTTACCCATGGCAGTTGTCCGGCGGGCAACAACAGCGAGTTGCCATTGCCCGAAGCCTCGCTATGAATCCAGACATCATGCTTTTTGATGAACCGACGAGCGCCCTTGACCCAGAGATGATTGGCGAAGTACTTGCGGTCATCAAAGACTTGGCGGACGCAGGCATGACTATGCTTATTGTTACGCACGAAATGAAGTT
>JAIRNA010000069.1 GCA_031258305.1 Treponema sp.
GTCAGCAGACGGTCGAAGACCGCGGCGCGCGGAGTCTTCAGAAACCGGTCCCCGCCCCCCGTGAACTGGGTCCTTACTTCCAGCCGATAGGTTCCCGCAGAGAGCGCGGGGATGACGATGAGCACATGCGCGCTCACGTTCTCCACGATGTCCGCCTCGTCAACCTTCACCTTCGAGCCGTCCGCCGCATTTACGAAATACACCCCGCACGTCGGGTCCTCCCCCTCCACCTTCAGCTTGCCCCCGCTTATCTTCGCATTGCGGCCGGGAGTCAGCAGGTCGTTCACGCTGCGCGTCCGCAGGTCAAGCACCTCCGCAATGAAGAAGCCGGATTCCGCCTTGCCCAGTATGTCCACGCCCACCATGCCCAGTTCCCGGCGCAGCTCCGCGCCCTGCCGAAACTCCACCGCCACCGTGTGCCTCGCAGGGTCGAAGCCCTCCGTGGGTCCCGTGAATACGCCCTTGATGTGCGTCGACGCATTGTACCACGACGTGTTCACCGAGAACCCGTCGCAGAGCCGATAGCCCATCTCCTTGTGGAACAAGTCCACCGCGTGCTCCATCGCGGCCGCGTTAATATCCGCGCCGCCCCGCTCCACCGCGGACTCGCAGACGTCCCGCACTGAGAGCGTCCGCTCCGCGCTCACCCGCGCCATGTAGTCGTTCTGGTCGTCCGTCAGCAGGTTCTCATAGAGCCATGCCTTAATCGTGTGTAATACCGCCATATATACTCCTTAAAAAATATAATAGTAACTCCTATTATCACCACTTCCCCGTCTTTATGCAAGACGGTAGGGCGGTTTGAATCTGAAGAAAGGACCGCTGATGACCCAACGCGGGCGTTAAACACGTCCTTTATACTATTTTCTGTACCTCATCCCATACTTTTTAATCCACCAGTCGATCGAAAAAGTATCGTTACATTCCTACAGACGCCTTGTAATTTTTAGACTGAATCGTTAAACTACTTTTACTATGAAAAATCTTTCCGATACTTCTAATAATAAAGAGAAACCGGATACCGTGCTTGCGGGAGGGACAAACTTTATAAGCGATTTCATCAAAGAAGACCTGGCAAGCGGGCGTTTCGACCATGTAGTGACGCGGTTTCCACCGGAACCCAACGGGTGGCTTCACATTGGGCATTGCAAGGCGTCTTACATTGACTTTTCAATGGCGGAACAGTTCGGCGGCGTGTGTAACCTGCGCTTTGACGACACCAACCCCGAAAAAGAAGATGAGTCTTACGTTCAGGCAATCAAGCGAGACGTGAAATGGATGGGCTTCGACTGGCAGGACCGAGAATTTTACGCGTCGGATTATTACGAATACCTCTACGAAATGGCAGTGAAGATTATCAAGAAGAACCATGCTTATGTAGACGACCTGTCCGAAGAGGAGGTCAGTATCTACCGCGGTACAAAAATGGGGGATAAGAATAATATCACCGAAACGCCGCCGGGCAAAAACAGCCCGTGGCGTGAGCGTTCTGTTGAGGAAAATCTCGATCTTTTTGCCCGTATGCGCGATGGAGAATTTCCCGACGGCGCGAAAACCCTCCGCGCCAAGATTGATATGACTCACCCCAACCTTCTCATGCGGGACCCCGTAATGTACCGCATCAAGCGCGATTTCCATTACCGCACGAAAGATAAGTGGTGTATCTATCCTATGTATGACTTCGCCCACCCGCTTTCGGATGCAAAGGAAGGCGTTACCCATTCGCTCTGTTCCCTCGAATACGAAATTCACCGGCCGCTTTACGATTGGTTCATCCGCGAAGCCGAGGTTTTTCCTTCGCGGCAGATTGAATTCGCTCGTCTGAACCTGACATATACGGTTATGTCCAAGCGGTTGCTGTTGAAACTCGTGCAGGAAAAATACGTATCAGGCTGGGACGACCCGCGTATGCCCACCATTGCGGGCTTGCGTCGGCGAGGGTACACACCGGAGGCTGTCCGTGCCTTCGTGTCGCAAATTGGGGTCGCCAAGATGGACAGTACTGTTGACATTGCCTTCCTGGAATACTGTCTGCGACAAGATCTGAATAAACGAGCAAGGCGTGTTATGGCAGTTCTGAAGCCGCTCAAACTCATTATAGAAAATTGGGAGGAAGGCAAATTCGAGCAGTTGAGCGCGGTCAATAATCCTGAAGACGAGAGCGCCGGCACACGCAATATCACCTTCGGGAGGGAACTGTGGATTGAGGCGGATGATTTTGCGGAAATTCCACCTCCAAAATACTTCCGTCTGTATCCCGGTAACTCGGTGCGTCTGCGTTACGCCTATATCATCACGTGCGCGGGGTATGAGAAGGACGAAGACGGCAACGTTATCGCGATTCACTGCACTTATGACCCGGCCACGCGGGGCGGTAATGCTGTGGACGCCAACGGCAATACGGATAACCGCAAGGTCAAAAGTACGATACACTGGGTTTCCGTAAAAGAAGCCATTCCCATTACCGTGCGCGTTTATAACAACCTTTTCGCTGTTGAGAAGCCAATGGACGTTCCGACGGGTAAGACTTTTTTAGAAAACATTGCGCCGAATTCGCTTGAGGTGATTGAAACGTCTTACGCAGAGTCATGCCTCTCGGACGCTAATCCGGAGGATCGGTTTCAGTTTGAGCGCCTTGGTTACTTTGTCCGGGACCCGGACACCGTCTGCGGCAAGCCGATTTTCAATAAGACCGTGGGCCTGCGGGACACGTGGGAGAAAATAGCGAAAAAAGGCTCGGAATCTGCGAGAATGTAGACGCATTAGAGATAGACTCCGCAGTTGCGTATGCAAATGCAATGATATGAATTTTTATGGGTCAAGAGATAAAATAGGAGAAGAAATTATGGTTTTACAGGGCAATGTTTATTCGGAGACACTTACCATAAGGACTGGTTTGAGCGTTTTCATACCCGACGCGCTGAATGGTCGGGATGATTATCGTGTGATATACCTTTTGCATGGCTTGCATGGAGACAACAGGATGTGGCTTGAGAACACGATGCTGCCTGTTTTTGCCAAGAGTGGAGATGCGGTGATCATCATGCCTGAAGTGGGACGGAGTTTCTACACTGACATGAAGCATGGGTACCGGTATTGGTCATACGTGAGCGAAGAACTGCCCCGTATTTGTCGGCGCGTGTTCAATATTTCGGCAAAACCGGAAGACACTGCGGTCATAGGCTGTTCAATGGGCGGCTATGGGGCGTTGAAAACAGCATTGTCAAAGCCCGCCGCCTTTGGTTTCTGTGGGGCAATAGCGCCGGCCTGCCTGTTTCTTGACGAAATTTTGAGTGAATTGCGTAAAAGCGCTGAAAAATACAGCAAAACAGGCACCGAGGCGACCGCGATATTAAACGATCTCCGTAATATCTTCGGTGAAGATCTGCAATACACCGCATCAGACCTCATCCTAGAATTGGCGAAGAGCGCTGGAGATGCGCCGAGCAGGCCGAAAATATACACAGTTTGCGGTACAGAAGACGATTTATTGAATGAGAACCGACGTTTTGACGCGGAAATGCGAAAATTACCTTTTGACTGGACGTATGAAGAATGGAGCGGCGCTCACGATTGGTTCTTTTTTAACGCGGCTCTCGAAAAAACGTTGAAAAACTGGTAGTTTTTACTCTTTAAATGAGCCGTGAACGCGAGGACGCGGAAAGATACAGATAAAATTTTGAATATTCCCATTCTTTTCGAAAACGAAGAATGTATCGTACTTAACAAACCTGCCGGGCTGGCGGTTCAAGGCGGCAAGGAGGTAAAAAATTCGCTTGATTCCATCCTTGCGGAAGAGTTCCCGCGGCGCCCGCTTTTGGTACACCGTCTCGACAAAGACACATCCGGCGTCATATTAGTCGCAAAAACCAAATCCTCGGCCGCTTTTTTCGCGCGTGTTTTCGGAGAAAAAGAAAATAGCACCGGTCGCATTCTCAAACAATACCAGGCGGTGAGCAAGGGCACGTTGATTCCAGAATCGGGCTGTATCAACGCGGAGATTTACATCCGCGGCTTGGCGAAGAAAGCCGAAACTCGGTACCATCTCATTTCAATAAAAAATTTGCCCCCGCTTGTCTCTTTGTTTGAGATAGAAACTGGTACCGGACGGATGCACCAGATACGCCGGCATTTCGCCCAAACAGGCGCTCCTCTCTTAGGCGATGACAAATACGGCGACTTTACCTTGAACAAATCACTCCATAAGACAGCAGGTTTGAAACGACTCCTACTCCACGCTTCGCGTCTCGTCATACCGGAAAAAGAGATAGATGTTTCTGCACCATTGCCCGATTACTTTAATTCGTTTATAATGAAGAATGAGGAGTAAAAGATGAAGGCTGATATAGAAACAGGGAAAAACATATTGGCGGAAGCTTTGAAAAATCCGGTCGCGAGCAATAGAGATATAGTTTTTCATTACTCTCGGGATCATAGAATGGAACGGGCGAGTCAGGATGTGAATAACTTGAACGACGGTGTTGTCCGCAAACCCGCTGTTTTTGGGATATTCACATCCACAAGGTCTCATGGGGTTCTCTTTATATCCATCATTGTTTTATGCGCCTTTATTACAATAATAGCGCGTATGACTGGCGGAGTTTACAAACTCGATGGCAACAATATCTCCGTTTCGGCAATGCGTTACGAAGGCGCTACTTTTGTGGTATTTAAGAAAACTTTCATGGAAGATGCTTATACGGGGCCCGTAGACATCGCCGTTTCGCCGTCAGATGCAAAAGGTGATTCTTCCGATGTATCCTCTGTTTTTACCTGGCGGGTTTACTTCACGCCCGATGATGAGGATTTTCCGGTTTCGATACCGTTGGATGCGCGGAAGTTGACCGCTCTTCTGAGAACCGAAACGAAGAGCATCAGCATGAAAATAAAAGTCGAGTAGGATGTTACCGCTTATTGTTTGGCGAGTGCCGTCTCGCCGACGCAAATGGTGTCAGACACCCGCCGCTTGACGCGGCGTTCCATGCTTTTGGTTTTATGTTCCTGAATTGCGGGTCTACCGCTAATCAATCCGCCAGCCGTTTTGCGCCATTCATGGCGCAAAACGTGAGATTATTTTACTTTTTTACTTCAGGAAAATTTCTGTTGCGCTACTTAGAGAAAGGAAAATCAATTATTTTAATAAATTGCGACATGGTGATTGGCGTATAGGGAGATACGATTCTTATATCGTCCACCGTATAGATATAAACTGTATCTCCATCGAAAAGAATAAAAGCAACCTTAAAGGTTCCTGCTCCAGTCCACGGTTGCCCTGTCTCCATGTCTTCTAAATATACTATTAAATTGCTACTTTGTACCGGTAGCAGAGTTGCCCTATCATCATCGCCAGCTACAGCATATTGTATCTGGCTTCCTGTAAGAACATCAGTCATTATATCTTCGTCTGGTGTTCCAATAGGAAATACTCCAACTGTATAGTCTTTACTACCTTGAGATTGTACATCACTGTCAATGCCGGTAATGATCAATGTTTTTGTTCCTCCATAGGACTCTACCCAGCCTGCCGTCAAAGTGATATCAGCGCTCACTGTGTCCGTGCCGAAATTCCACGCGGTCGCTCCCGTGTACCAGCCGTCAAAGATATGTCCCTCCTTGGCTGGTGCGAATGGTTCCGCCACCTTTTCGCCTTGTAATACTCTTTGGCTTCCCGGCGCAGGAGTTCCGCCGTCCGCATTAAACGTTACCGTGTAAGCTGTAACAGTCCCCGCTACCCATTTGGCGTAAATAGTCGTGGGCTCATTGATCACGTC
>JAIRNA010000095.1 GCA_031258305.1 Treponema sp.
AAAGATGAGCTCTACCGTCCTCTGGCGGACTCCGCTCTTGAGGACAGGCCCCTTCGTTTCATCCCTTACTACGCCTGGGCCAACCGCGGCCCCGGAGAGATGACGGTGTGGGTGAATAGATAAACGATGTTTGGAGAAAGGAAGACAAAGTGTTGCCAAATATTTATTTTTTCTTGCAAAATGGAAAAATCCATGCTATAGTTTATAAACGTTAAATTTTATATGGAGGCGTTTATGGCTTGTTCAACTGAAGAAATAGGTAATCTCAAACAAATCGCTCGTGACTTGCGACTCACGATGATAGACGTGGTTTTATGGTCAGGTGGCGCTCATATCGGCGGGTCCTTGAGTATAGCGGATATACTCACCCTTCTTTACTTCAAATACCTCAACATCCGCCCGAATGAACCGAAATGGGCTGACCGCGACCGGTTCATCTTGTCAAAGGGACATGCGGCGGCCGGATTCATACCGGTTTTGGCAAAAAAAGGCTTCTTCTCCGAATCGGAACTCAAGTCCTTTAACCACTTTGGTTCACCTTTTGCTATGCACCCGGACAGCAATAAAGTCGTGGGATGCGATGTGTCGGCAGGCTCCCTAGGACACGGACTGTCCATAGGTGTAGGGCTGGGTCTCGGTGCACGTTACCTCAAAAAGGCTTACAAAACGGTCTGCCTTTTGGGAGACGGCGAGTGTTGTGAAGGCAGTGTGTGGGAGGCGGCAATGGCGCTTGCCCACTTCAAACTCGGCAACGTGATAACTATCATCGATCGCAATGGTCTGATGATTGATGGTCCCACTGAAAAAATCATGCAGTTGGAGCCACTTGCGAATAAATGGCGGAGTTTCGGCTTGGATGTCGTGGAAGCAAACGGCCATGGCTTTGCAGAATTATCCACGGCTTTTGACAAGGCCTGGTCCGCAACGGACAAGCCAGTCGTTATCATTGCAAATACGGTGAAAGGCAAAGGCGTTGACTTTATGGAGAACAATGTTGTCTGGCACTACGGCTCTGCGGATTCTGAATTAGCGGAAAAGGCAAAGGCATCTATAAATAAAATGCTGTAAGAGCGATTAGGGAATATTCCTAGGCCTTATATAAGGAGAAAAAATGGCAAACATAATCACAGGAACCACATGGAATTGTTACGATTCCGCGACTATGACAGCGCGGGAAATATACGGGCGCACACTTGCGGAAATAGGTAAAACCAACGATCGCATCGTGGCGCTTACCGCGGATTTGGCGAAAACAACCGCCATCGTCCATTTCGCAAACGCCTTCCCGGACCGTTTCTTCAATGTGGGCATCGCGGAGCAAAATATGTTCGGCATAGCGGCCGGGTTGGCAAAAGCCGGTCTCATCCCATTCGCGTCCACAATGGCGGTATTCACATGCCTCCGCGCCGGTGAGCAGGTACGTACGGACATCGCGTACCAGAACCTACCGGTCAAAATCATCGCCACGCACGCGGGTGTATCATTCGGACACGCGGGAACCACCCATCACTGTACTGAAGACTTGGCGGTGATGCGTTCTATTGCCAATATGACGGTCATTGCGCCGGCCGACGGCATCGAAACAAGCAGAGCCGTCCGCGCCAGCCTGGATGTTCAGGGACCTGTCTACATACGTATCGGACGCGGTTTCGAGCCGCCTTGTTATGAAAGTGAGGACTACCCATTTGAAATCGGCAAAGCCGTTACCATACGCGAAGGAGCGGACCTCACGATAATCTGTTGCGGCATCGCGGTTCTGCAATCGGTACAAGCAGCGAAGACCCTCGCAGAACAGGACGGGCTTTCGGTACGCGTCCTTAATATGCACACCATCAAACCCATTGACCGCGAGGCTATTCTCAAGGCGGTTGTGGACACGCGGCGTATTCTCACAGTGGAGGAACACAATGTCATTGGAGGATTAGGGGACGCGGTTGGCGGTGTCATCGCCGAATCCGGCAAGGGATGCGTGTTCAAAAAGCATGGTATTCAGGATGAATTCGCCGAAATCGGATACGCGGAAGATCTCTACGCCCATTACGGCTTGGATAGCAATGGCATCATCGCAAAAGTCCGCGAAATGATGGGTATGGAGTTCGAGGCGGACGAGAACTGGGAAGACGAGTAAAGTTGAGAGTAGAGAGTTGGAATATTATTACCGAATATTGCTGAAACGAACAAGCTTCACGTAATAAAACATTCACTCCCTACCCTTTAAAAGGAGCAACTATGACACAAACAATCCAACAGGACATAATCACGGCGAAACTATTCTTTAATGCGGCATTTCCGGTGATGAAGGTCGTTCTTGAAGACGACTCGGCAATGAAGGCGAAGTTTCAAGGCGTTCAGGCCATTGTACAAATAGGCGCTTTTGGAGAAAGAGCCGGCGGCGAATTGTTTGCCTGCCATCTCGTGTTTGATAAAGGGCAGTTTTCCGTGATTCAGGGAACCGCGGAGTCCGCGGGCAAGAAGCCGGACATTGCCCTGACTTTTTCGTCTTTAGCAAAGATGAATACGATGTTCCGGGGCGGGCTGGCTTTGCCATCGATAAAGGGCTTGAATAAACTGGGACTATTGCTCAAGGTGTTTTCCTTACTTATGTCCCTTATGCTGATGATGCCGTCGAGTCGTCCCAAGGAACCAGCAAAGCAAAGGCTCAAGGTGAAAATGAGCCTCTACATGATAACACGGGCCCTTTCGGTATATAATAAACTAGGCGACCCAGCAATGTCCGAATGGTGCCGCCGCCAGCCGGAGCGTATCTATCAATTCATCGTGGATGGTGAAGACGGCGGGAGTCCGGCAGTTGCCTGTTACCTGCGGGTGAAGGCGGGAAAGTCTAAGTCTGGGCATGGGGTCTATACGAGGCGCTCGCCTTTTGTGCTGTTTCACTTTTTCAGCGTTGGCGGGGCTCTAAAAGTCCTGCTCAAAGATGTCGCCTTTGTGGAAGGCGTGGAGCAAGGGTGCGTGGAAATCATAGGCTCCCCGGAATATGCTATGTATCTGAACGATTTTATGTCAGTCTTGCAGGGAATGTTGACATAAGGACGTCGCCAGACGGAGATTATGGAGGCGTGGATCAAGTGCATGAGACGGCAATTTGAAATCACGCCCATTTTATAAAAACCGCTTGACAATTCTTGCTTTTGAGGTACTATATTCCCATTAAGAATAAAAAATACCTCTCCCCTAGTCAGGGTATTAAATCTTCTCCACGAATAAAAATCGTGGCTCGTGTGCTACAATTGAAACCGGAATGGGACAGCGGGTAACCCTTCTCCATTATAGAGCTGTCTGTCAGCAGGGTTGTCAGCCCATGCATAGAGAATCGTTTTCGCGTCAGTCGGGATGTTTTCCACTATTAATCTGTCGTTTGCAATGCGGGCCAAGAGGCGGAACGTTTTTTCACTCGTGATAATGCTGACATATGGCGTTTCCCGTGCCGTGAGTCCGGCCCCGCAGTTATCAAAGGTGATGATGAGACGATCCCCATCGCGGCGAGCCTCTCGCGCGTATGGACCGGGCGCGTTGTTTTTCTCACCGTAAACCACAGCTTCTGCGGCAAGGGCAAGCCGCGTGCCCACGCCCTTTTTATCAATGGGATGCAGGTCGTTCCATTCGCCTAAATCCAGAGCGCAGGCCATACCCGTTTTCGGCAAAGCAAGGGCTTTTGACTGGGCTTCCCGAATCGCCGCCCACGCACTCTTCTCCGTGTTTTCGCAGGGTGCGCCGAAAATGGGAAGTTGAACAAACAAAAACGGCAAATCGAGTTGAGCTTTTTTGCGCCGCCAATCTTGTATCAAATTGGTGAAAAGCGACGCATATTCTTCAGGCTTGCCGTCATTGGATTCGCCTTGGTACCAAATGACGCCTTTCATCGGAAATTCAAGAAGCGGCGCAATCATAGCATTGTAGAGACCCATCGGTTGCCATTGGATAAAGAAATTCGGAGGTATAGGCGGAACGGTCAGAGAAATCTTATACTTCCATGTTCCATGGAGGCTTACCTCCCAATCGCCGTTAAAAATCTTGAATGGTTTGTCGCGAGTGACGCCTCCCTGTCCGTTGTTGCAGACCACCCGCATAGTTATCTGGTTTTCGCCTTCGCGCAAGAGTCCCGCGGGAATCGTGTATTTACGTGGAGGATACCGGTATGTGGTATTACCGATTTCCGCACCGTTGATGTAGGCCGTATCTGCATCCGTGATAGCTCCGAGCCACGCCTTAGCAGGTTTGCCTACATGTTCTGGCGGCACAGTAAATTCACGGCGCAACCAGAGAACACCGCAAAAGTCGGACGGAATTCCACCTTCGTGAAATTGCCCGGGCAAATCAAGCGCGTCCCACGATGAGTAACACGGTACCTTTTCGTTGAACCATCCTTCGGCAAGACCGGTGTCGCTCATATAAGTCGTATCGTACCAGTTTCGCTGACGCTCCTCATTCTCTTGAACTACTTTTTTCAGGAAAGCCGCATCCGCATATTGCACGGCTTGGGCTATTTTCTGCGGATGAGACGCGAGCGCTTCCTTACTCATCCAGGCCTCCACCGGAGAGCCGCCAAGAGCAGCATTGATAAGCCCGATAGGGGTTTTGTGCTTTTCGTAGAGATTCTTAGCGAAGAACCATGCGGTTCCTGAAAAGTTGTTCAAGGTTTCAGGGGATGCGGGCGTCCACGAACCGCCAGAGAAATCACATCGCGGACCTGAAAAGTCCCATTCTTGGGGAATTTTGAACTGCCGTATCAGTCCATTGACTGGAGGTTCCCACTCTTCCGGAAAGTCGTCTTTCAGACGTTCCATAGGCAGTTCCATATTTGACTGACCGGAACAAAGCCACACGTCACCCACATAAATATCGATAATACGAACGTGATCTTCAGTGCTGTCTGAAGAAATATCCATCGTGTATGGCCCACCCGCGGGTGCGGCGTCAAGGATAATACGCCATTTTCCGTCAGCATTTGTCCGCACGGTATAGGTCTTATCCAAGAAAACAACCGTAATTAGCGTTTTCGGGGTGGAATTTCCCAAAATCGGAAATTCGGTACCCTGTTGTATGACCATGCCATCTCTTATTATGGCGGAAAGTTTTATTTTATTCATAAACTAAGTATATATGAGAGAAAAATGAATGGATAGAGTAAAAAACACGTATTTTCTAGTATAAAATAAAGTTAAGGGTGAAAGTTTATAGGTTACTGTTCCATAAATATTTCGTCCAAGGGCATTCCAATCCATTCTTCAGGCGGTTCAATCCCTATAATGAATGCTATGGTTGCCGGTATATCCTCGATTTTAACTTCTCTTTTTATGGTATAGTTTTTCTTGATGTTTTTCCCGTAAATGACGAGGGGCGTATAGCGTTCTTCCGGCGAATCTCCACCGTGGTGAAATCCTTTTCCTCCATGGTCGGTGACTATCATAAAAACGGTATCGGCAAAGACGCCGGCTTTTTTCACAAAACTTTCTATTTTGCCGATTTTCTTATCGTATTTTTCGAGCGTCTTGAGGTATCTTGGAGAATCAAAGCCGTTTGTATGCCCAAGATGGTCAATCGCGTCAATATGGAAATATAAAAGCGAAGGCTTTTTCCACTTTATATACGGGGCAACCGCTAGGGCGAGGGAAACGTCAAACATCCGCGGCAGATGCTGACTATGGTTAAGTGATCCTTTCGAAAAAAGATATTTAATTTTATGCCATTCGTAAAAAGCGCCTATTTCACTCTCCGGCTTTTGGTCCCGTAAAAGAGCAAAGATACTCGGGCATTTCGGAACATAACCCGCTTTCATGGGCCCTTCCGAAGTCAAGCCGTGAACATCAGGTCCTACGCCCATAAAGAGGGAAGACCAATTGGTTGGACTGTTGGTTGGCATTTCGGTGACAACCGAAAGGGTGGACGCGCCTTCACGCATCATCCGCTTGATGACAGACAACTCGGCTTTGGAAAGGCTCGACGCGGTCCATCCGTCTATACCGATAACGACAACGCGGTTTTCTTCCGCAATAGTCACGGCCGCGCATAAAATAAATACAAGAAACGAAAAAACAGGCGCTAATCTTTTCATTTTTTTATATCTTTCATGTTTTTTCATGTTTTTTCATAAAGGGCTTAGTTTGATAATATTTTGAAAAGTATGATAGACAGCAAGTCAGCGTATTGCAATAGGGGGGATGGGGGGTTACGTTATTGAAACATAGGTAAACTCGCCATTAACAACACCGTTCACGTTCAAGCTTTGTCCGCGAACAAAATATACCCCCTATTTTATAGAAAAAATCACCAAGATTACTTAGCCTGCTGTTTTATCATACTTCCTAAACCGCCTCCGAGCAGAGAATAGTGATTCTATTCTTCATCAGCAGAAACATCTTCGGGAACAGGCTCTGAAGCGTCAGATTCCTCCGAATCGGCTGCCGCAGTTAGCGTTTTATCGTAGATGGTCTGGACGAATTGCTTCGCGGCGTCACGTATACCGGAGATGTCTTCATCGCTTAACGAGGTACTGCTGTCAAGCACGAGGTAGACTACGACCGATTTGTAATTGGTGATAGTTTCCGTTGAATCATCGACTACATATTCGCTGTTCACCTGCCAGTTACTAGTTCCGCTGTCCATGCTCCACTGTTTCACTGCGGTTTTGTCATCGGCATCCGGGTCAAACCCCTTGAGATCGACAAAGGTGTAACTCACTTCAGTTCCATCCATAGCGCCGTTGACCGAAGCGCCTGCGGGAACCGTAGAGCAACTCACATTACCGCCGTAAGTGATGTTAGTGAGGATGTATTTACGGCTCTTAACAGCTACTTCGCCTTCCAGATAGTTCTCGGAACCATCCGCATCCTCGGTCGCGTTGCTGTCTTCTGGAACATCAAAAGTCACGCGGACCTTTGTTCCCACCGGATAAGAAGGAGTCCTGACGGTAAAGGTAACTTTCTTGGTCAATACCGTAAGGTCGTTAGCTATATCGGTGAATTTGACATTGGCTTGGTCAAAATCTGTCAGCTCGAAATAGTTGGCTTGGTCGCTGGCGAGCTCCTGCAACGATGTTGTGAAACTAGAAGAATCGCTGACATCCGCGCCTTTGACGCCAGTCGCATAGGCGGTAATGGGTTTACCGGCGACTTCACGTTTCGCTATCTGATCCTTGTCATAGGCAAGGTAATCGGCCGCGAGTTTTCCGCCAAAGTCTTCGGTTTCAATCGGCTCAAGAGCCACGCTTGTCGAGTTGTTATCAAGACCATCGGTAAAGATGAGCAGATTCACAGAGTCGACATCCGCGGGAAATTGCGACTGATTCTGACTCAAGTTCGCCAATGCCTTGTGCACCGCGTAATAGAGAGCTGTTCCCTGAGAAGACGCCTTGTTGTAGTCATTATCAAGGATCTCGGAAAGCTTGTCGTTACCTTCGCTATCGAGATAAACAGGCGCTCCACCAGTTATGTCCTCCGCATTTGCCGCAAATGATATGATACCAATGTATACGCCAGATTTGGTAGAAGACTGTTCATCCTGCTGTGCAAACAAGAAATTTCCCATTATCAGAGAAACACCGACAAAAAATAGAATACGTTTCATAAAACCTCCTAAAAAACGAAACTAAACTTTCTATATTTTATCAAAAAAAAAGGAAATGTCAAGTATAATCTCTGCCGTATAGAGCGTCAGCGCCTGCTTTTACCCATAAAATTTTTTAAAAAAATAAAAATTTTGCTTGACAGCCTTTTTGAAACGCCTTTATAATTAATATAGTAGGTTTAACGTTAAACTTACTCATTACAAACCTCGCGGTTAGAGGCGCCAAAAGACGTGAATGGTACCGCGGGTACAGTAAAGGTTGAATATTGGGAGGTTACTGTGAAGAAAATGTCGGTAGTTATTATGATGATTGCGTTGACAGGATGCACCACGACCATACTGCCCAAGAGGGATGGTATACAGACGGATTATGCGGGACAGTTCGAAGCCGCACGCAAGCAGTTACAGATCGCGGAACCCGCGGCGCGGGCGAATAAACAGCCGCTCGTGCTCGCTCATTATATGCCATGGTATGAAGCGCCGCCCGTGAGCGAGCAGTACGGATTTCATTGGCACCAAGGCGGTAGTAAGTTTGACCCATATACCACACTGCCGGACGGCAGGGCGGTAATTGCCTCGCACTATTACCCGCTCACTGGACCCTACGACTCGAAAGATACTGCCGTTTTGGAATACCAAGCCGCGCTTATGAAAATGTGCGGCATAGACGGGGTGATTTTTGACTGGTACGGCATAAAAGACGCGCTCGATTACAAAAGCGTGCATGAGGCGACTATAGCTATGGTCAGCATTCTCAAGAAATACGGGCTCAAGTTTGCGATTTGTTACGAAGACCAAACCATTAAACATATGATTGAAGGTAATTTCATAGCCAAAACAGACGCAGTAGACACCGCAAAAGAGGCGTTCACATGGCTACAGGAGCATTGGTTCCTGAACGAAAACTATGTGAAACGAGACGGCAGGCCGCTTGTGCTTGACTTCGGTCCCCAATTCTTCACCCAGAAGACTGAATGGGAGGAAATTTGGACAAATGTTGACCCCAAGCCCTTCTTCGCGGACATAGACAATCGGACGAATTTCGCGGATGCTACCTTCAACTGGCCGCCTATGTACCTGTCAAGCGGCGGCAAGCTCGCCATTCCACGACTTATTACCTATCTAAACAACTTTTACGAAAAGCAAAACGGTAAGCCCTTCCTCATTGGGACCGTATTTCCAGAATTCCATGACATTTACGCTCAGGCTGGCGGGAAGAGTTATGGGTTCCTCGATTATTCAGACGGGGAAACCTTTAAGCTAACGTACGATGCGGTGGAAAAAGCCCACCCTGACGTTATCCAAGTAACTACATGGAACGATTACGGCGAAGGTACGTGCGTGGAACCGACCATTGAGCGAGGCTATGCGTCTCTTGAGCATTTGCAGGATATACGGAAGAAATGGGACTTGGGTTTTACCTTTAATTATACGGATTTACGCATCCCTATCGAGTTGTACCGTATAATGGTAGGCGAAGATGATGAGAAAAAGCAACAGGTTAAGGAGATTTATACCGCGATTTTCGATGGTGATGCGGAAATGGCGCGGAATTTGACTCGTTCTGTAGGCATTGATTACGATTTCTCGGTTCATCCCATTTTGCGGGACGCGCGTGAATCCTCGCAAAAGGAAATAGCGACAGTCTTTGACCCGGGCGGCAAGAAAAACCTCGCGCTTGGGAGACCGGTCGTGGTATCGAGCAGGATTTACGACTTCACCGGACAAAAAGCCGTTGACGGCGATCTATCTTCCTATTGGGAAGGCGCATCCGACAAATACCCGGCTGACTTCACAGTGGATTTAATAAGTTCGGTCAAGCTATCTATCGCGGTCGTCAAGCTGAATCCTCAACGTATCTGGGGCAAACGCTCACAGACCATAGAGGTACTGGTCAGTAATGACAACGAAACTTTCACGACTCTGGTACCGACGACCGACTACGTATTCGACCCAAGCGCAAACGGCAATACAATCGCTATTCCACTCGACACGCAGGCGCGTTATATACGCCTTATATTCACCGCAAACACCGGCGCAAAATCCGGTCAAATCGCCGAATTCGAGGTCTATGGTGAATAAAACAGTCGGAAATTCAGCGCATGGATACCTAGTAAATGACTATTCATTCTCACAGTACGACGCGACATTCATTCCTTGTTTGATAGGGCGCGATGTACCCCCCCCCCCCGCAGGTTTCAGGAGGCGGGGTATAGGACGATTCTTTGCCTTTTCCCACTGTCTTATCCTTTTAATAGGATGCTTTTCTGCTCTGCCGCTTGAAGAAACAAATACTCTCGTACAATCCCAAGAAACCACCACCGCTGAAGGAGGCGGACCTCTCGTTCTTGTTCACTATATGCCTTGGTATGATGGGCCGTCGACAGAAGCCCAAGAAGACGACCTCGATGTCTACGGCGGTCATTGGACAGGCTGGGGCAAAATCAAGTGCAATGAGATAACCGCGGACCGCAGAGCAAAGATATACGCGCACCAATACCCGCTCACCGGACCCTACGACGGAGACACGGAAATCCTTCTGCAATACCAGGTTGCGCTTATGAAAATTGCGGGCATCGACGGCGTGATTTTTGATTGGTACGGTAGTAACGCGATAAACGATTTTGGCGCTATTCATGAGAATACCAAAGCGATGGTAAAGACATTGAAGAAAGCGGGGCTCAAATTTCTTCTCTGCTATGAAGACAATACGCTCAATATGATGAACTATCAAAAAAACGACCCGGCCGCGGTTGCCGTTGGGAAAAGCGTGTTTGATTGGGTACAGAAGTACTGGTTTACGGACGCAGCGTACGTTCATTACAACGGTAGACCTGTGGTGGTTTGTTTTGGACCCCAGTATTTTGGCACAAAAGCGCAATGGAGCGAAGTGTTCAGCGGCGTTGACCCATCGCCGTATTTCGGTGATTTAGACAACCGCTATTCGTGGGCGGATTTCTCCTACAATTGGCCGCCTATGAGTAGAAGCATAAACGGCGTATTGTCCCAAGAAGCGGTGGCCAATTATCTTTCCGTATTTTATAGCGGCATACAAAGTGAAAAACCCTATCGCATGGCCACTGTTTTTAGTGCGTTTGATGACTGTTACGAGGATGTCGGTAATGCGAGTTACGGAACCTTGGACTATGCGGACGGCGCGGTTTTCACCTTGACTTTTGAGAAAGCGGCCGCGTGGTCGCCTCAGGTCATACAAGTTGCGACATGGAACGATTATGGTGAAGGCACCATCATCGAGCCGACCATCGAACGGGGTTATGCCGAACTTGAGTATTTGCAAGACAAACAACAGGAATGGGATACCGCGTTTCCTTTTACCAAAGAAGACCTACGGTATCCCTTGGAATTTTATAAATTACTCTACACGGGCGCGGTAGATTCTTCTCAGAAAGCCGCGATAGCCACGGCTTACACGGCTATTTTTGCGGGCGATGCAGAAACATTCCGTGCCTCTACTGCGAGAACAGGAGCGACCGTTGATGTGAACAACTTGAAACCGCTTTTACGCTAGAGAATTGGTTTCTCACGAGGAGAACCTCGTTTGAAATAGGGTGGGCGTATGTTTACCCAAAGAATTTTAAGGAGGCAGTATATGAAAAAGACTGCGAAGATAATCGGGATACTGATAGCGGCGGCGTTCGCGTCAGTTTTGCTTTTCGGATGTGGCGGAAATGATGACGATGATGGGAAAAAGGGAGGAAATGAACCTCTGCTAACGTCTGAATTTGCGTCATATTTTTTGACCCTCGGTGATTTCGGGCTTACCGGCGCGGACAACACCATACATCTCAAGAACAAGAGCGCGGCTCCTGTCGGCATTGAGATTCAGAAAATCTACGTTTCAAAGACGAAAAGCTTAACAGACGCGGACACTCATCTTGTGTGGGATTTCACCGCGGAAACGCCGAATGTCGGCGCTTACTGGGGATTTGACGCTGGGACAAAGGCGGATGGTAAATGGACTTCTGGAGAAGTTGGCGCTCCAGAAGCAGGCGGGGAAACCTACATTACAGGCTTTGGAAGCGGCGCGGCTTATGAGTATCAAGCTGTTTACTGGATATTCATTGCCAAAAATTTGTCCAATACCGTAAAAGGGGACGATGTTACCATTGAAGTCGGGAGCGGCGATCCCTACACCGCCACAGTGAGCGGAACTTTTGCAGAGTTATTCACCAAGTAAGCCTATCAGGGGGTGCGCCGCGTGCGCGCCCTATTCCTGCGTTAGTGCAAACGTGCGTAGGAACTATTATGAAAAGGAGTCTTTTGTATGCTTAACAAACAAAACGACGTCCCACCCCATGACGCTAAATTTGGCGGATGGTTGGCTTACCTCGTAACCTATGTTGAAGGAAAAACAAGGCTTGGGCCTTTCAGCGAAGTCAAAACCGTAGATGTCTGGCGGTAGAGGAGAAAAAATGAAAAAACTATGCTTATTCATCGTGCTGTGCATCGGCGCGCGCGCCCACGGCATCGATATTTCAATGGGCGACAGCGCCCGATTAGATATTGTTTCACGGACGTCTTTCGGCATCGACCTTGACAACCCGTACCGTTATGGATTGTCGAATGAATTAACCCAATTAGACCTTGTGTTTAACATGACACCCTACCAGAAAATCACCAACAGAGTCAATTCGTCCTCCGCAGTTGGGTTCATTGACATTACTCTCTTTCATTTGGACTTCATCTACGGAGACACAGCTCTGGGCTACCATGCGCCCGGTTCAACGCCGATGTACACGAACCGTTACCAAACAGGCGAATTTCTTGCGGGAATCCTTAACAAGAACTGGCTCATACAACTGAACGCGGGAGGAAACGAGCCGTTTTTCTCGCCGTGGAACAAGGGAATGCAGTTCATCAACGATGGGTTCAAGTTCTCGTGGGCGTACCTGGACTCGATGGTCGACGTGCGCCGTTCGAAAACTATCGCCAACTTGCCGGTCGTCACGCGGCGCGGTCAGGAAAACATAGACGAATATGAAGGTACGAACGGCACGCCCGTAGAACAACAAACTATGCAACAGTTCTCCTTCGACGCTTTCGGTCTTGCTGACAGATTCGGCATGAACCAAACGGGACACATGGTCGCTGCTATGTACAACAACGACAACTTTGGTCTTAATTTCAAATTCGGCACCCAATATCCCTTTTACACAGATGCCATCACCGAGGATAATAAGAATGGACTAGCGTTAGGCATAGACGCGGCAATAAATCCGACTTCCTTGCAGGATTTGAGAATCTTTGCGTCCGCAGGCGCTACGATCGACTATGGCAAAGATGACGCGTCTGATCCGATTCTGTGGGGTGGCAAGCTGGGATACACCATCAATTTGAACGAAGACGTTTCGGTTGAGCCATTTTTCGGTTTTGATATGGGAACAAAAATAAAAGACAGAGGGAGCACGGAAAAAATGGAATACGAATTTTCAGGCGGTCTCACCATGCGGTGGCCTGGTCAGTGGGGCTGGCTCACGGACTATATTCTTAATTCCGAAGGACGCGTGTTTCCCGGTATGTCCCTTGCATATAAGGTTTATATCAATGATGAAACCGACTCCCCGGACGAACATTCTATGAAGTTTACGCTTTTTGAACCGCGGGGAGATGACGGTATATTCTACAAAATCGGTTCGGAAATCATCATAGACTTTCTGGACTTAACGGACGTAACTACTGACGGAACTTCCTTTCTGGCAACCATCTATGTTGATTACGAAATTCCGGGTGTAGGTAGCGGTATTGGCGCGCTTGTTCCGTGGACCATTCTTTATTATGACAATCTTCCCGAAAGCGTGGGATCTTCAAACCGTATCAACGATATGAAGGTAGATTTAGGGCTAAACTTCGAGAACTTCATCTCAAACACCACCTTTGGGGTGGTCTGGAATTCGGGCAGTCTGATTCAACAGACAACGGCGCATTGGGGCTACTTTAGAGTGTTCGCTGAAATTAGGCTGTAACGGGGAAGCGGACGTTGAACTTTCTCCAATGTCCGCTATTCATTATACTATTTGATAAAATTCTACCATAAGCCCCCGCACGTGGGGTCAACAAGCCCCCGCACGTGGGGTCAACAAGCCCCCGCACGTGGGGTCAACAAGCCCCCGCACGTGGGGTCAACAAGCCCCCGCATGCAGGGTCAACAAGCCCCCGCATGTGGGGTCAACAAGCCCCCGCATATGGGGTCAACAAGCCCCCGCACGTAGGGTCAACAAGCCCCCGCACGTGGGGTCAACAAGCCCCCGCATGTGGGGTCAACAAGCCCCCGCATGTGGGGTCAAAAAGCCCCCGCATGTGGGGTCAATATGCCCCCGCACGTGGGGGCAAAAAGCCCCCGCTAGGTGGGGAAATAGGG
>JAIRNA010000027.1 GCA_031258305.1 Treponema sp.
TCGGTTCAATTTCACTCCGTCTGGCCGCGGCAGCTACCTCGGCTTTCGGCTTGTTCGCCCCTCGTTTAACTGACTCTAGCTTTGACGCGCCCGGCCCCGCCGGACGGCGGGGCTGACGAACCCCCGGAGGGGGTGAGGAAGAGGGCGCGGAGAGGGTGTCAGACACCGCGCCGCTACGGGCTTACCGGGGGTGTCAGACACCGCGCCGCCGCACGGGCTTACCGGGTGTCTGACGCCGCGCCGCTACGCGGGCTTACCGGGTGTGTCTGACACCACGCCGCCGTTGCGCGGGCTTACCGGGTGTCAGACACCGCGCCGCTACCGGCAGGCTTACCGGGGGTGTCTGACCCGCGCCGCCGCACGGGCTTACCGGGTGTCAGATGCCGCGCCGCTACACGGGCTTACCGGGTGTCTGACACCACGCCGCTACCGGCAGGCTTACCGGGTGTCTGGCACCGCGCCGCTACCGGCAGGCTTACCGGGGGTGTCAGATGCCGGTGTCAGACGCAGCGCCGCCGCGCGGGCTTACCGGGGGTGTCAGACGCCGCGCCGCTACACGGGCTTACCGGGGGTGTCAGACGCCGCGCCGCTACGCGGGCTTACCGGGGGTGTCAAACGCCGCGCCGCTACGCGGGCTTACCGAGTGTCAGACGCCGCGCCGCTACACTGGCTTACCGGGTGTCAGACGCCGCGCCGCTACGATGGGTTTACCGGGGGTGTCAGACACCGCGCCGCTACGCGGGCTTACCGGGTGTCTGACACCATGCCGCTGCACAGGCTTACCGGGTGTCAGACGCCGCGCCGCTACGCGGGCTTACCGGGTGTCAGACACCGCGCCGCGGCGGGCTTACCGGGGGTGTCAGACGCCATGAGTGCCTTCGCGGTTTTTTGTGGATGTAATCGGGGGAGGTTCGGCGCTAGGCAGGAATAATCGCTTGTTCCTGGAGGTCAAGGAGACTCTCCCACATGTCCGGGAGTCATTCCCGCATGTCCGGGAGTCTTTTATACGCACGCTGGAAGCTGTTCCCGAACGTCAGGGAGACTCTCCCGCGGGTCAGGGAGCCGTTCCTACCTGTCCGGGAGACTCTCCCACATGTCCGGGAGTCATTCCCGTATGTCCGGGAACGGCTTATCGTTTAGCAGGGTTACGTCAAAACAGGAGAACGTCTGTCAGAAGGTCTCATATGCCTCGCAGTAAATCTCTGGGTTTTGAGCCTTTGGCGGGTCCCACTAGACCGCGGTTTTCCATTTCCTCTACGAGGCGTGCGGCGCGGTTGTACCCGATTTTCAGCTTGCGCTGAATGTAGCTTGCACTTGCCTTTCCTTGTTGAAGCACAATGTCCCATGCCTTTTCATAGAGCGGGTCCTCCCCCTCGGTGAAAAGTTCCTGTTCCGGGCTGTCATCATCATCAAAGAAGATTTCATCGTCAATATAATCCGGCGCCCCAAGCGTTTTGACGTAATCAACCACCCGCTCGACTTCCTCCTCGGATACGAAAGCGCCTTGCATACGGATGGGGAAGGGGTCTACAACGCCGGAGTAGAGCATATCGCCTTTGCCAAGCAGTTTTTCTGCACCCACGATGTCTATAATAATACGGCTGTCCGTCTTGCTTGCCACCATAAAGGCGATGCGGCTGGGGATGTTCGCCTTTATGAGTCCGGTAATGACATCTATGGACGGGCGTTGCGTGGCAAGTACGAGGTGAATACCCACCGCACGGCTCATCGCGGCAAGGCGGGCAAATGTTGATTCAAGGTCTTTGCCTGTCGTTACCATGAGGTCCGCGAATTCATCAATGACAACCACGATGTAAGGCATATGTTCCGTAGCGATATTACGCTCTCTGATGCGTCTGTTATAGCTTTTGATGTCGCGGACGCCCATCGAGTCCAGGCACGCATAGCGCCGCTCCATTTCACATACGCAGTACTGGAGAGCTTGGAACGCCTTTTTCGGTTCTGTGATGACCGGTGTGAGGAGATGCGGAATGTCGTTGTAGAGTTTGAGTTCTACAATTTTTGGGTCAATGAGGATAAGGCGGACTTCGTTGGGCGAGCGCCGATAGAGGATCGATAGTATTATGGCATTGACGCACACGGATTTGCCGGAGCCAGTCGCGCCCGCAATGAGGAGGTGGGGCATTTGGGTCAAATCAATGGTTTGAGCTTCACCGGTGATGTCCTTGCCAAGAACGACCGGTATGCCTGTGTGTTTGCCGTTGTTGTCGCTGTTTATGTCACCTTCGATGATTTCCGCGAAGGAGACGATGTTGCGCTTGGCGTTTGGCACCTCGATGCCGACCGCGTGTTTGCCCGGAATAGGCGCCACGATACGCACTGACGCGGCCGCAAGCCGTAGGGCGATGTTGTCCTGTAGGTTGACAATACGGGACAGCTTTACACCCGGAGCCGGCAGAATCTCGAACATGGTAATGACCGGTCCCTTGCGTATGCCGGTAACTTCGGCCTGTATCTTAAATTCGCTTAAAGTATCCTTGAGAGTGGTGGCGGCCGCACGTGTCGCATCGTCAATTATCCAATACTGTCCGTCAGGGTAGTCGTTGAGAATTCCTAAAACCGGTATATGATAGTTTCGCCATTTACGCGGCAAGCGATCGACCATGTGCGATTTTGAAGGAACGCCTCCTGTCTTTTCGCCGGGGGAATCCCCCTTCCGCGGGTTGGTTATCTCCTGCGGATCCCGGTCGAAAGGCTCCGGCATGTCTACATACGCGGACGGCGTATACGCCGCAGGCTTCTGCCGTGGCGGCGGCGCTTCTCCCCGCCCGCGCTGTTCCTCATAATCCATCGTATCCGTTATCTCCCGCGGATCCCGGTCGAAAGGCTCCGGCACGTCTACATACGCGGACGGCGTATACGCTCTCTTGAAGTCTTCGTTAGATTTTGATAAGGCAGCCTCAAAATCACGAAAAGCTTCTCGGCTACTTAAAGGTTTGAGTTCCGGAAAATCAAAATCTATAGAACCTTCATCGCTATATTTGTTATGTTTCGATTTTATTGGTTCCGCTTCAGCGGGACCGGTCGGTCTTATAACGGTAAGGAGCGGCAGAATCCTTGTCGGCGGGTTTCTGGGACGAACGGTTCGGCGATGTTCGGGTTTAAAGCTATCACTGTTTTTATGCGGTCCACTCTTTGGCGGAGAATCGCTGCCAGAGAACAGCAGTCCTGTGAGGAACACAATGAAAATAGTTTCCAAGATTATGACAAAAAGTACGATACAGATGAAACCGAATCTTCCGATACTCGCGAGGAAGCCTGAATTCTCCGCAATGGTATCAAAATTATGGCTTATATCGCTACTGAGAGCCAGCGTCAAGAAAGGGACGACACAACAGAACAGGACGAACATACGGCTTGGACGATAGACTGGCTCGAAAAGCAAATAGGCGTTACAGAAGATATATAAAGGAATGGCAAAGGCTAATATTCCATAAGCGTTCGCGAAGAAGTCGCCCAGTCCACCTAAATTAAGGGAGAAGCCTTCTATGTTGAAGAAAGCGTCTGCTATGGAGAGCCCTAAAACAAGGGCGAAGACAGTCAATGCGCCGGCGCTGATTAAAGACATGGTACGAACCGTTAAATTTTGAGGCGAGGTATTCTTTTTGTTTCTTTTGAACGACTCAAAATTCAAGTTTCTCCCCTTTTCCCTTGTTTAATATATCGGCAAGAGTTGCCTCCATTTCCAGTTCATAATACAAATAACCGTAGGCAGCCGCGGCCGCGGATACTCTTTTCCCATATTCGCGAGTTTGAGTTATAGGTACGGTCTCCAAGAAAAGGTCGTCAGGAAGAGCGGTATCCGCAGAACGCCAGCGCTTCACCCTGTTCGGTCCCCCGTTATAAGCCAAGAGGCTGAACATAAGGCTATCGTCCATACTTTTGAGCAAAAACGCCAAATAGAACGAACCTATATGTACATTGGTTTCAGGGTCAGTCAACTGGAGACCACCCGCGATATAATCGGGACCACCCTGTTTCTTGATACGGAGTGCGGTTTCCTCCGCGGTTTCCGGCATGAGCTGGGACAGCCCAACCGCGCCCGCATACGAAACGACTTCGTTTCTGAACGTGCTTTCTGTACGGATAAGTCCGAACAGCACCGCAGGATTCACCTTCGTCAGCTCCGCGTATTTCTCTATTGTATCATTAAAAGGACGCGGGTAATAGATTTCCATGTCCGAATAATTTAACCCTTCTTTTTCCCAAACGGGAATGAGAAATCGTATTGCGTCATGCCAGTATTCTTCTTTATAGAGAAGTCTTGCCATGGCCCGCAATTCATCAATTGCGAAACGTGCCGTATTTTCCGACCAAAGTTCCGTCTTTTTTTCTTTCAAGAACTCCTCGATATAGACAGATACGAAACGTGCGGACCCATATTCAAAAAAACCCTGTATAAAGGATGGCGTTTTCGCCTCGTTCTTTCCCGACTCTTTAGAGACTTCAACATTTTCTCCTATCTGCCTTGCACTCATCGCCCGGTAATAAAAAGAAGCGTTCTTCTGGGCAAAAGCGATTCTAAAAAACGCTTTACTTGACCCATCAATAGCGGTAAACGCTCGAACTTCCGCATCAGGCACGAAGCCTTCCGCAGTGATACGCCCTATAATGTAGGCGTACTTGGCAAAGCTCGCTCCGTCTGCATAGCGCCTGATCGACGGGAAAAGCTCCAGCATCCTCGTCCATTTGTGATTCGCAGTCAGATATTGACAAAGCTTATCCAAAATATCCGAAAAATAAAAAGGGTCGCCCCATAGCGGGGCGTATTTTGCGATAAGAGGAACGACGTCCTCCGGGTTGTCTTTTTGAATCGCATCTAAAAGATACCAGATAGTTGCATCTTTTTGCTCTCTATCCGGTGCAAAAGGAATCGCTCTCTCGAAAAAAACCGAGGCAGACGCATAATTCTTCCGCTGTCTCTCCATTCTGCCCGCGAAAAGAAGCAGGTAAAACCTAACGAGAGGATCCGTCTCTTTACCCACTTGGGCGTCCCATTCCAAAAAGAGATTCACCCCTTCATCAGCGTTCGTATATTGAAAGCATCGTCCCAAATCCGCTATCAGATACGGATATTTATAAAAAAATATTTTTTTATCATCTTTATCATCCAAAACCGCTTGGAAACACCGCAGTCCTTCCCGGTAATCAAGTACCGATGTCGCGTAATGCCCGCGCAAAACCGCAGACTCTTTATCAAAAAACCCGCTTGAGAAGAATTCCGTGTTTCTTATCTCCTCATACGCCCATTTCTGGATTTCTTCGATCGGACCTGCAAAGAAAAAATCCGTCAATTCTTTAGAAACCGCGCCGCCGCTTCTTATGGTACTAATCAGGAACAACGCTTTATTCCATTTGTCGAATACGGCACCGCTCTTGTCGTCACCCAACTCTTTCCGCGCTTCGATGAAACGCCCGTCTCGGTAGAGCGTCGCGGCTTTCAGAGTGGAAAACCCCGAAAAGTCTGAAAAACCGAAAGCGCCATCTTCTATGCGCCGCAAGACGTATTCGGCCACGGTCTCGTCTTCCAAGATGAGGAACAGTAGTTTTCTGCCCGATTCGACTCTCGCCCGTTCCGAAGAAGAGGCAAGCCCTGCCTCAAAAAGACGCGCCGCACGCAATTTTGGCGCAGTTTCCTGTTCTTCAATTAACAATCCCGCGTAGAATGGAGCGTCTTGGTTTATACGAGTAACCTGCCCCATATCCTCCGCAGACGCCGATAAGATGAAGGCGACGTCGCCTTTCTTGAGGTTTTCCGCGGCCTGTTCGACGCTTATCTCAAGCACTTGCTCGGTCTTACACGAGAGAAGATTCAGAAGTACATAAATAAGAGGGTATATTTTCACTGTAGTCTACTTTTCTGAGGAACCCGGATGATTGTTCCAGGAATGACGACATTCGGATTACGGAGTCTATTATACCGCGCAAGCCTCTGGTAAAGCCACGGGTCCCCATAAAAAACATCCGCTATGTCCCACAACGTGTCCATCCATTTCACTTTATATCTGATTCCCGCTCTCGGTATGGTAGATGGAACAGCGTAGTCTCTCACTGGCGCTTTTTTTGCCGATTCAACGGCGCTTGCTTCCACAGGCGTAGGAACGACCGTAACGGGCGGCGTGGGCGTTGCCGATTCAACGGCGCTTGTTTCCACAGGCGTAGGAACGACCGTAACGGGCGGCGTGGGCGTTGCCGATTCAACGGCGCTTGCTTCCATAGGCGTAGGAACGACCGTAACGGGCGGCGTGGGCGTTGCCGATTCAACGGCGCTTGTTTCCACGTGAGACAGTCGGCCCCACCAAAGGAAACAGGCTACTGTGGCTAGAACCACAGCAAATCCAATGACAACAGGAACAACGTTGAATTTTTTTTTAGTCTGAAAGTCAACGAAGACTTGAGAAATCTGTGCTATTTCCGCTTCGTTGACTTCATCTTTTCCAACAACATCCAAAGATACGCTTATTATCCGCGTTTTCCCGGATTCCTTATCTTGCCCAACAGCTTTGATACCACCCTTGCCATCCGAGGAAACGAACAATTCTATAGAGGGTGTCTCATGGAGGGCGTCAAATGCAAGCTCGCCTAAAAGAACAGCATCGTCCATAGAATAGCAGTCAGTCTTATACAGGTATATCCGCATATTTTTCTGAGCTTTATGAGCCGCTGAGAGCGTTATTCTTTTCTTTTGAACAGAATTTTCTTCAATAATTGGATAAAATTCTCCATTTGCGATCTTTATACCTATAGCCATATCAACCCTTTTTATTCTACTTCAAAGACATCAAATAATCAAGCATAATCAAGCGTTTTCAGGATATTTTAAGGAATCGGTGGGACGTAACGAATTAGTTGGGGAGGGTGTCCATCGGGATTTCATCCCGTTCCCCCAAATACGCCTTTCTCACGTTGTCATCTTTAAGAAGCGTATGCCCCTTTCCTTGCATAGCAACCACGCCTGTTTCCAGTACATAGGCGTAGTCCGCTATTTCAAGAGCCGCGCGAGCGTTCTGTTCGATGAGCAAAACCGTAGCGCCGTTGCGGTTAATATCGCGGATGACGTCAAAAATCATCTTTGACACAATAGGGGCGAGACCCAGTGACGGCTCGTCGAGCATAAGCAATTTGGGGTTGGACATCAGTCCACGTGCAACCGCCAGCATCTGTTGTTCCCCGCCTGACAAGGTGCCGGTATTTTGGTGCAACCGCTCTTTAAGGCGTGGAAATAAGGTCAGACAACGTTCCCGGTCCGCTTTCACACCAGCCTTGTCTTTGCGGAAATAAGCGCCCAGACGAAGGTTTTCGTCAACCGAAAGATTAGGGAAAACGCGCCTACCTTCAGGCACCAGAACCAGTCCCCTAGACACGATATCTTTTGTCCCGTATCCGACTATGTTTTCGCTGTTCCATTCGATGTCGCCGTCAGAAGGCTTCACCAGCCCCACGATACTGTTGAGCATGGTACTTTTTCCCGCGCCGTTAGCGCCGATGAGCGTGATGATTTTCCCGTCCGCGACTTCAAGGTCTATACCTCTAAGTGCATGAATTCCTCCGTAGAACACGGAGAGTTTCTTTATTCTTAACATCTTCAATCACCCCTTCGAGGCGCTTTTCTTAAAACCGCCCACTTTTATTTAGCGTTACTTGAAAAACTTCGGATCCCGAATGACAAATCCTTTATTTCCCGCGTGTGCTTTTTGTCATCCATTTCTATTATACCCTATGTCTTGTTAAAAACAGCTACTATTCTACTCCCAAATACGCGTCAATCACTTTTTGGTTTTTTTGGATTTCATCTGGCGTGCCCTGGGCAATGGTTAAGCCGTAGTCCAGAACGTAGAGTCTTTGGCATATACCCATGACAACCTGCATATGATGCTCTATCAACAATACGGCTATGTTGAAACGGTTCTTTATATTCACGATAAAGTCCATAAGTTCCTGTGATTCTTGGGGATTCATACCTGCGGCAGGTTCGTCGAGCAGGAGGAGTTTCGGTTCCGTGGCAAGGGCGCGCGCTATTTCGAGACGCCGTTGTTTGCCGTAGGGCAGGGATACGGCAATGTCGTCAGCGTTGTTTTTTAGCCCTATGGATTCGAGCAGGTCAAGCGCGAAGACGCGGGCTTTTTTCTCCCGCTCTCTGTAATTCGGCAGGTGCAGAACGGCCTCGAAAAGGCTGGGCTTCTCTCGTAGGTTACAGGCGACCAGAATGTTTTCAAGTACCGTCATTTCGGAGAAAAGGCGGATGTTCTGAAACGTCCGCGCAATGCCCGTTTCCGTGATGGCATGAGGCTTCTTTCCCCCTATATTTTTCCCGTTAAAAATGATATTTCCCCGTGTGGGCGTGTAAACCCCCGTTATCATATTAAAAACCGTTGTTTTACCCGCGCCGTTTGGTCCTATAAGTCCCACGATTTCGTTGTTTTCAACCGTCACGGAAAAATCAGCCACCGCGGTCAATCCGCCGAACTGCATAGTAACATCTACTGTTTTAAGCAAAAGAATATCCTCCTTGATTACGGTATTATATTTCTCCATTTTGTCAATTATAAAAAAGTCTCGGCGCAGTGATTTTATAGCTCCGCGATTCTCATACTATCTTCCTAAAATCGTCCATTCGTTATCTACGAGAGAAAAACATTCTATCGCGCCTTGGTCGCCACGGATGGTTTTGTCTTCAAAGATGAAGAGCGCGTCGACTCCGTCCAGCGATTCGGCTAAAGCTATGCCCTTTTCAAAGCCAAGCGCAAATAGAGCGGTGGAGAGGGCATCAGCATCAATAGAAGAATCCGCTATAACCGTAACGGAAAGCAAGCCGTTCCGTACTGGGAAGCCGTTCTCAGTGGAGAGGATGTGATGGTAGCTGACTCCGTCAACCTCGAAGAAACGCTCGTAAACGCCTGATGTTACCATAGTTTTGTTACCGACTGTTTCCACGACGCCCACAGAATCACCCCGTTCCGACAGAGGATTCTGCACACCGATTCGCCAGCTCGAGCCGTCTTTTTTCCTGCCAAACACGAAGATGTTACCACCGAGATCGATGACAGCCCGCTTGACCTTGTTCGCTGTCAAGATACGAGCGGCTTCATCTGCGGCGTAGCCTTTTACGATGCCGCCCAGATCGAGTGCCATGCCACTTTTGGTCAAGAAAACCCCGTCTGAGTCGATTCTCACGTTTTGCCAGTTCACGAGCGGGAGAACCGCGTCTATTTCCGTTTGAGATGGTATGTGGGGATCGTCGAAGCCTATACCCCAGAGTTTCACCAGAGGACCAATGGTAGGGTCAAACGCGCCGACGGAAATTTCAGCGTAACTCAAGCTTTTTTCGATGACCGTAAGGACATCAGCACTCACGCGGACCGGCTCCGCACCGGCTTTAGCATTGATTTCGTCCACTTCTGTACCGTTTTTGTTCACACTGAATCGGTCTTCAATTTCATGCAACCGGGTAAAGACCGCATTGAAGACTTCCGTCCGCGCTTTGTCTGGCAGAGTAACACTACACACCGTGCCAAGCGCAAATTCCGACTGGTGCGAAACAGACGGGGTGCAACACGCTAGGGTGAATAGCAAATAGGCAGAAATGAATGTCACTATGGCTTGCCATGTCAAATTTACTCTGTTTTGTTGAACCATCATATATTCGCATCGCCTCGTGGGTTATTGTATGTTAAAATAATATCTGTCCAGGTACTTGATACGGTTTTGGGCGTCTGTCCAATGGGAACTCAAAGGGAATTCGGTTACCAGACGCTGGTAATAGTAGCGGGCGGATTTTACATCTTTCGTGGGACCGTTTGCCTCGAATGCTCTCGCGTAGAGCCACCAGGCCTCGTCATTGCCTGACGGAAATCGCTCGCTGAATTGGTCTAAAACGCCCAACACCGAAACGAGGTCGTTTACGTCAAAGGCTTTCCGCGCTTGTTCGAGATAGGCGTCCGGTCCCTCGTTTTCAAGAACGCCTGACTCGGGTGCAGTGACTTTGGAAGTCATTGCCAAAACCGCGGATGTCTGCTCTTGAGGAACCGTCTTGCCGTCTACGGCTTGGGACGCTTTTTCTGTGGTCTGAACGGATGGCAGCTCCGTCGGAGGCAGCGGCATAGCGCCAGCCTTGTCTCCAGCCGCCCAGGCCGATTCCTGCGCTATGGTCGGCCATCGCGGCTGGGCTACCACAGGACTCCGACTTATTTTAGCGTTTCCATCCGAACCGGCGGACACTGCACTCTCAATAATCACCTTGATGTGGTCATCTATCAAAAAGTCACGAATGAAGTCCTGCTTATAAAATTCAAGCTCGTAAACGCCGTTTCTTTCGGCTTCAAAAAGAAAAGTCTGTCCCTCCGCGTCAAATCGGTGAGACTGATACGAAACCCCCGTCTGTCCCGTTTTTTCACCGAGGAAAACCCAGCCATTCCCGCCGAAGGGAATTTCTACCTGCTGTCCGACGTCCGCCTTGACGGTACGAGAATACATGACGGGCGCGTTGAGTTCCATAAGTTCCGGCAACCTGCGCGCCGAAGACCGAGGTGGCTCTGTTAGAGGGAGCGTTAGCGGCGGAGCTTCCGGAACCTGTCCCTCTGGCGTTAGTGGCGAGATTTCCGTCTGTTCTTCCATCATCGGGAGCCCATACACGCTCAAAGGAAAAAGTATGAATAAAAAAAATGCGATTTTTTTTATGTTCTTTAAAATTTTTAAAGAATTCATGGCGTCTTCTCCATTATTTCGTCTACGGTATTTTTTATATTATTCTGCCATTGAGACGGATCGTTCTCAAGAGGATTGGTCCAAAAAGGACGAGCATCTTGAGCATCCCACTTCTTCGGCTGTTTCTCCAATATCACATTAGGGAGGAAATCCGGCTCGTCCGGCAGGAAGATATCTTCCATCGGGATAGAAGTCGGCTTGCTCTTCTCAACCTGTATCGGAGACCGCGGTTTCTTGGAACGCTCGGCGTTTATTAGCAAAACCACGGCGAACACCAGCAAAAGCAGAGCAATAACACCCGCTCCCGTTATAAAAACCCTTCGGTGTTTATGGAACTCCTCAATAATCGTCCGCCCAACCATCCGCTCCGCGTATGACGTTTTTGCGGATAACGCTTTTGAAAATACAGTTTGAATTGTTCCTTTGATACGGCTTAAAACATCCGGTAACGAGGAAAAAATTGACATAGAAGTATTATATCATATAAATCTAATTTGTAAAGCCCTTTAACCTAATAACAATGTCCCTTTTTGACACAGTTTTTCGGCAAGTTTGAACAATTGGGACAAAAAGTAACAGTAAACCGCAAGAATGAACAAGAATGAGTAAAAACAAACGAATTAATCTATAATAAACAGTAAATAAATACATAAAAATGATGTAAAATTTAACAAAATTACAATAAAAGGTAATATTATTCACTGTTTTATATTATTATTTAAGAAATAATAGGCTTGGCATATTTTTTGCTTGTATTATTAAGAAGGAGCATTTAATGACCAAGAACATATATAAGCAGGCTATCAATTCGGATGACAATATCTTGTCCCTATATTTAAAAGAAATCAATCGGATATCGCTTTTGAGCAGAGAAGAAGAAGACGAGACGGCGCACAAAGCGGCGCGGGGTGACAAGAAAGCCCGTGAAAAGCTCGTGAATGCAAATTTGCGCTTTGTCGTCAATGTGGCGAAAAAGTATCAAGGGCAAGGACTGCCTTTGTTGGACCTTATAAGTGAAGGCAATATTGGGCTCTTGAATGCCATTGACCGTTACGATGTTAACAAGGGCTATCACTTCATTTCCTATGCAGTGTGGTGGATTCGGCAGGCGATTCTCAAGGCGATTTGCGAAAAATCTCGCGCCATAAGACTCCCCTTAAACCGAGCAAATGAGCTCGTTCAGATAGAAAAAGCGAAGAAATTCATACAACGCGGTTACAACGTAGATGCGGAAATACACGAAATAGCGGCGCTTTTGGGCATGGATAGCGATCACGTCGCCGACATCCTCAACATAAGCCGCGAGATGGTTTCTATTAGTACGCCCCTGTCTCCTGACCGAGATTCTGCCGTTTTAGGTGACTTTGTTGAAGACAAACATTACGAAGCGCCGGAAGTTTCCGTTATGAACAAGGCGCTTAAGGAAGACATTGAGAACGTACTTGAGACTCTAAGTTCAAAGGAAGCTGACATCATCAGGTTCCGCTTTGGATTGGGCAATAGAAAGCCTATGTCCTTGAAAGAAGTGGGTGATCGCTTCAACCTCACTAAAGAGCGGATTCGGCAGATAGAGAAAAAGGCTATGAAACGGCTTCAACATCCCTCTCGACAACAGATGCTGGAGAGCTACGTTGCCTAAATTCGCCGGCGCAATATTTGATATGGACGGGCTTATGCTTGACACGGAACGCCCTGCCCTGTGCGCCTGGAAACAGGCCGCATTGAAACAGGGCTTCTTTATTTCGGATGCTGTGTTTTTCCGTACCATGGGAGTCTCCGAACAGGTTTGTCGGCAAGTCTACGCCGATAAATTCGCCGGTGGTTTTCCCTATGAAGAAACGCGGGAACGGGTCAGGCTTATCCTAGATGATGAATTTGAGAGAAACGGTATTGCCCTACGTCCAGGGCTGATTCCCTTACTCGACCACCTCGCGGAACTGAATATGCCGCTCGCGGTGGCCACATCTACTCGTGCGGAACGAGCGTTGTGGAAACTTGAGAAGACCGGCTTGAAAGGACGTTTTTCGGCTTTTGCCTTCGGCGATGAGGTCGAGCGAGGCAAACCCGCACCGGACATATTCCTCCTTGCCATGCAACGGCTTGGAAAGAATCCCGCTGACTGTATCGGTTTTGAGGATTCCCCAGCCGGACTACTCGGTCTCCATTCGGCAGGCGTTCGTTCCGTATTTGTGAAAGACTTGATTGAGCCGCGTCCCGAAGTTTTGTCCACGGTGTGGCGGCGCTGTGAGAATTTGGCGGCCGCGGTGGAGTTAATCGAATGAAGTATTGTCCAGAATGCGGTTCCGCAAACGTCAAATTTGAGAACGATCAGAAACTTTCTTGTATGAACTGCGGACTCGTGTATTTTCAGAACGTTGCGGCCGCAACCGCCTGTATCATAAGTACGGAACAAGGTATACTCTTCGTAGAGCGAAAAAAGGAGCCGGGCAAAGGTAAACTCGGAATGCCGGGAGGTTTCATAAACCCTCGCGAAAGCGCGGTCCAAGGCGTCAGACGCGAATGCCGCGAGGAAATCGGCTTTGACCCAGGAGCAGACGTGGAATTTTTCGCATCCTTTCCTAATGTTTACCCGTATAAAAACATCGTCTACCACACGTGCGACCTTTACTTCACAGTCTCGGCGCCTACACTGAAACTATCGGACCTCAAAATCGACTCGAAAGAAACAGTCAGCGTCCATTTCATAAAACCAAAAAACATAATTCTTGAAGACATCGCCTTTTATTCCGCCCGTGAAGCCTTAAAAGCCTTCCTTGAAAAGAGCTCGTTATGGAATATAAAATGAAAACCCGCCGGCACCATCGTGGTACGGCACTTCCCGGAACCTGAGCCGCTTCAGCGGCGAATCGCTAATAGTCAGCGGCAGCTTTTAGCCTCATATAAGCCAACCGCCCCCCGCCATGGATGTCGGAGAGCGGTACGAATTTTTTTATTCCCTAGCAGAAAACTGGGGGGGGGGGATTCAATTTCCCTGCTAAATTTGCGCCCGTATGCCGAGGGTAACGCCGTAGTTCGAGTCCATGAAGTTATACATACCGGTGAGGTCGAATTTCATGATAAGCACGTTCAGAGAAACGCCCGCAAAAGCGCGGAAAGCCCATCCGGTAGTGTCGATGATTGACGAAAAGCCAGTCGGGGAGAGCTTGTCAAGACCCGGAACGCCCGCGGAGGACAAACTGTCCTTGATTTCCTCAATATCGGCGTTATCAATGTATTCTCCTCCGTATTTCAGTCTCGATTCAACCGAATAACCCGCATTTGACCATGCATAACTCGCCCCAAGCCCGGCGTAAGGCGTAATAATCAGGAAAGATTTGGAAATTTGCGCCTTTATGTCAATACTTTTGGTCTCCCACGAGAAGGTCGCCTCAGGTTGGGTAAGTTCAAGCGATTTCCCATCCGTGTTAAAAGAAACGCCGCTACCGAGGGGAGCTGTGAGGGAGCTCTTCAGGAAGTTGAAACCAATCCCTACAGAGATTTTCGGCAGGACCACGTTGCCTTCCATAACTGCGAAGCGGATGTCCGCGCCTGCGAGCAGGTAGTCAATCTTGAGGCGATCCCCAAAGTCAACTTGGGGCAGAGCACCGAATTTTACCCCGATATCAAAAGGCAGGAAAAGGCCGCCGAGCCGCCCTTCCACAACATAAGCAGGGATGAGCATCTGGTCTATGGGAATAGATAGTCCGAAATTGTCCAGTAAATCACCGAAAGCAACGGAATTCAGGGTGGTGAATCCTCCCGACGCTCCGATACCGAAATGAGGCGGGACTCCAAGTAATTTGCCGATATATGCGTCGGACCAATTCAAGCCCATACTGGCGTTAAAAGGAAGAGACGCGGCCAGTTTTGCCGAAAAAGTATCGACATTCTTCTGCAAATCGGCGAGATCATCGCTAAATCCGTTAAAAGCGACCGTCAAGGTAATAGCCGCAATGGTAAAAATTCTTTTCATAGTAAACTCCTTTTTAGAGAATCTCACGGAATATTCTGAGAGACTTGAACGGTAACGCACAGGTAACCATTCAAACCAGTATACAAAAAGACTAAAATATTGTAAAGTCTTATTTGTAATGATAAGCGTCAGAGACCTTTCCTTTAGCTATGGGAAGGAAACAACAGTACTTGAAAAGATTCGTTTTGATATAGATCAAGGCGAATACGTCGCCTTGATGGGGGAAAATGGATGCGGGAAAAGCACCTTGGTCTCTTGCATAAACGGACTCCTCACGCCGCCGCCCGGTGCGGTGTCGGTATATGGGCTTGACGTGTCAGCCGCGGTTAGCGCGAACAACGACGGCGATAAAGCTTCTTCTTTCGCGGGAGATTTAAGGCAAATTCGTACTCTCGTTGGTACCGTGACTCAGAACCCAGATTCGCAAATTATCGGTTCCGCGGTCGAGGAGGATACTACCTTTGGACCGGAAAATCTCGGATTATCGGAGACAGAAATCAAAGCGCGGGTTGACCGTGCGCTCGCCGCTGTGGGGCTTGAGGGATTACGGGAACGTCCGACGCAAACCCTATCCGGCGGTGAAAAACAACGGCTCGTCATCGCAGGCGCGCTTGCCGTCGGAAGTCCATGCCTCCTCTTGGACGAGCCTACTTCTATGATAGACCCGGAATCCGCGGAGCGCCTCCTCTCCGTGATAGACGCCTTGAATGAGGCGGGTACGACCATTGTCCACATTACCCATGACTTAAAACATACCGTACGCGCCCGCCGCTGTCTGGTTCTCCACAAGGGCAGGCTGGTCTTCGACGGAACACCCGCAGACTTGCTCAAAAACCCGCAGTTGGAACCATGGGGCTTAAAGGCGCGGGCGCCTCTGCCTATAAAGAATTCACCTGCGGACAATGCATACAGTATTCGGTTTGAATCCGTGTTCTTTTCGTATTATAGCTATAAAAAGAATCTTTTTTATAAACAGCACGTCCAGGACGCGAGTTCAGGGCTCTACAATGTTACGGTGAGCATACCGCAAAACAGCCTGGTCGCGGTCATTGGGAAGAGCGGTTGCGGTAAAACGACGTTTCTCAAGCACATAAATGGCTTACTTGTGCCGGAGGCAGGAAATGTGAGCGTTGCGGGTAAGGGAGATCTATTCAAGCGGGCCGCGCTCGCTATTCAGTCCCCCGAAAGCGCCTTGTTTGAAGCCTATGTTGCGGACGATGTGGCGTTTGCGCCGAGAAACGCGGGTATCAAAGGCAAGCCGCTTGTCCAAAGCGTGAAGACCGCGATGGAAGACGCGGGCTTGCCTTTTGCGGAATTTGCGGAGAGGGAGACGCGGAGCCTGTCCGGTGGAGAGAAACGCCGCGCCGCGCTTGCAGGCGCCCTTGCTATGGACAGTAAGATTCTCTTGCTAGACGAGCCGTTTGCAGGGCTTGATGCAAAAAACCGCGCCCACATTATGAATATGGTTTTTGAACAGCAGGCGAAGGGTAAAACGATAATTGTCGTAACCCATTCGCCGGATATGGTCGATGCTTTTGACTTCGTGCTTGCTATGGACAAGGGGCGGATAAGGGCGTTTGGAACACCGGCTGAGGTTCTCGGCGCCGGGGAGGCAAAGGGGAAAAGGACTTATCCGCAAACAATTCTCGATAATTGCAACCGAAAGGAGGCAAACCCGCTCCCTTCCTTGCGGAACCTTGGTTCGGGTAAGAAATTGTTACTGCTTTTGGGGCTAGGCGGCGTTGCGCTGGCGGGAAACGTGTTCTTCCCCGCGGGGGTGATGATTTTTGCCTTTCTTGCGGGCGTGTTTTGGGGACGTGTCTCGGCTCGTTTCCTGCTCAAGAGCGCCTTCTCAAGCCTCCCGCTACTAGGAATAGTCGTGTTTTTTCAGCTTGCGTTCAACTGGGTGAATGATGAAAGCAGTGTGTTTGTTGAATTTTTCCACATATCTATCACCACTGCGGAAGTTTATCGTTCGATTTCCATCGTAATCCGCGTATTTGCGATTGTCGTGTGTTTGACGCTGTATAGCGCGGTAACACCCTTACGGGAGACCCTCCGCGCGGTCAACCACTTCCTAGTCCCTCTGAAGTTTCTGCACGGACGAGACATTGCTATGGCTTTGGGTATAAGTCTAAGATTTACGCCTATTCTCGCGGGGGAAGCGGAGCGCATCAAAACCGCTCAACGCTCCCGCGGTGGTAAAAAAGGCGTCAGAGGCGCCTTTGCGGTGATTATCCCCCTGTTACTCCGTGCCCTGGAAAAATCTGAGACATTGGCATCCGCGATGCTCTTGCGCCTCTACCCTCATCCAGAAGGGTAGGCGGGGAGGAAAACGCCCCGCTTTGTATGGGACATAGTTTCAATGTGGATGATATTCTCAAATGAATCCATCTACATTGAAAATCCCCTAGCTATTTTTGTCAAAATAATAGTACAAAACAGGCGCTGTATAGTCCATAAAAATAACAATACTTGACACTTGTACAAGAATATATATCATAGAACTATAAATATACGGAGAGGCTTGGAGTATTTATGAGTCGTTTTAGCAATTTCACCGTGGCCATATACTGTCCTGCACAGTGGACCGCATATGTGTCCGAATCGGAACTCGTGGAACAAATCGTTTTTTTCGAGAAATATGTCGGGGTCGACAAGGTTTATCTTGAGACTTTCCGCTCGGAAACCGCGTCAAAAGAACAAGTGGATAGGTGCAAGCGAATTTTCGCGGAACATGGCGTTAGGGTTTCGGGCGGCATCACGACCGTTACGGTGGATTTGGACGCCGAAGATAGAAAGCAACGTAGACGGCTTTTCAACACGTTTTGTTATTCAAATGAAGCAATGCGTCGCCTCCTCAAGGGAAAAGTTGAATATACGGCGAGCTTGTTCGATGAATTCATCATAGACGATTTCTTTTTTACGCAATGTACCTGCGCTGATTGCCAAAGAGAGAAGGGAAGTCGCCTATGGGCGGATTTTCGTCTCGAAAAGATGCGTGAAATATCGGAAAATCTCGTCATAAAACCCGCAAAGGCAGTGAATCCAAAGGTTAATATCATCATAAAATATCCAAACTGGCGAGAGAGCTTTCAAGAGACCGGCTATAATCCAGCAATTCAGAAAGATATGTTCGACATGGTTTACACAGGTACGGAAACGCGCCATCCGGTTTTTACCGACCAGCACTTACCTCGCTATTTGAGCTACTCTCTTATGCGGTTTATGGGAAATACAGCGCCCGGCAGGAACGGCGGCGGATGGCTCGATCCTTATGAGTGTTACTCCATAGACAATTATCTTGAGCAAGCCTACCTTATGGCTTTCTCCAAGCCGTCTGAGATAACCTTGTTCTGTTGGCCTTCGCTTTTCAATAACAAGGTAATAACACCGATGGGCTTCCGTCTTAAACAGTTGGATGAAATTCTGAACCATCTGGGTAAACCAGTCGGCATACCAGTCTACCTTCCCCACAACAGCCGGGGTGAAGATCACCTCGAAGATTATCTCGGCATGCTGGGCGTTCCGTTTGATCCATCGCCGGTATTCGCGTCAGAGACAGTCGTTCAGGATCAATCGGTATTCCTCACCGCATCGGCCCTTTACGACCGCGAAATAATCGCGAAAATCCGTGATTTTTTGAACAACGGCGGAAGAGTCATAGCAAGTTCAGGTTTTGTCTTGGGCGCATTAGATCAAGGAATCGGTATTGAAGACTTCACATCCATCCGCTACCACGGGCGAACCATTTCTGTGGACGAGTTCCATATCTCGCGCTTAGACCATTCCCGTATGTTCTACACAAAATCTACGGAAAAAATTGCATTTCCCTTGCTAGAACACCGTAACAATGCGACATGGTCGCTCGTCAATGCGGGTTCTGGAGACTGCCATTCTTCGATTCTGATGCGAGATACTTTCGGCAGAGGCGAATTCATCACACTTGTCGTACCGTCTCTGTTTTCTGAAATCAAGAAACTGCCGCCCGAAGTCCTTACCCGCATACGGGAAGAATTTCATCCCGATATTTTTCTCGAATCTGGCGTTCAGGTTTCCCTTTTCGTCTACGGCAACAGGACTTTCGGACTCTATTCCTATGTTTCGGGTGATTTTTCAAGCCGTCCTGCTTGGGTAAAGGTTCACATCAAGGGATGTGCAAAGGCGCTGTCTCTGATTCTGCCAGAAACGCGGGAGAACATATTCTCCGCGCCTGCCGGCAGGGATAAACAGCCCTCTAATATGCCACCTCTCTATTCAAACGTAAGGGAAACAGTTTTCGAATTGAGAACCGAGCCGGGCGAGTTCGCATTTTACAAGATTTTATAGTGATTTTTGAAAAATGAAGTCTTTAATAAACCACTGACCACAGCCCGCCCTGCTATAGGCGACTGTGGTTAGCGATTAAAAAGAAAAATTTATTTTTCGATAACGTAGCTTTCTTTAAAATCATCCAGAGCTTTAATAAGCTTCAACCAAAACTCCGCTTCATCTTTGTTACGGTGCGGACCGCTACGGAGGCGGAACACAGACTGTTCTCTGACAGTGCTGTTTTCTACTACCACTTTAGGAATACCTTCTCCGTCGAGGAACATTTTAGCTTTCTCGGCGTTAGCTTTGACGGTGAACGAGCCTGTTTGTATCCAATACTCGGACTTTTCCTGTTGTTTCGGAGCCGTTTTTGCCGCCGGCCTAGTTTGCGTTTTGGGAGTCGGCATCTTAGCAGACGGTGTGGGCGTGGCGAGTTTCGTTGAAGACGGTGCGGGAGTCGGCGTCTTGACAGTCGGTGTCTTAACAGACGGTTTTACTTGGGAATTCGGCAAAGTCGCTGTATCTTCCACCACGGATGTGGACTGGGATGGGGCTACAGAAGTCGGCGTCTTGATTACAGTCGCGGACTGGCTGGGGCTAGCCGGTAAAACATTTATGGTCACAGAACCGTCTGGGTTTTTCGCGCTTTCCACTGCATTAGATTCAGGGCTGTAATTGTTGATGGTGATGTTCTGGGAGGTGTCCCCTTGTTGAGGAGGAGATGTTACCATTCCCATCACGTCCGCGGACGCGGGAGGGGTATTATAAATTTCAGGCACCACAGCCCTCGACGTCGTGGTCGCCTTGCTGTTTGAAAGTAAAACAAGGGGAAACAGTATCACAGCGGCTAAAAATACACCGGTTATAATTGCTATCAGCAGAATTTTCTTCTTTTCCATAAAATTAAACCTTCATTCATTACACACGCGCCCTTCGAACTTGTCTCGGAATTTTTCGGACGATTGTGTATCTATTCGCCGGGGGGCAGAAGATAGTTTAATGCTTCGACAACCTTATCTATCTGCTTTTGCGGCTTTCTACCTGAATTGTTTATAATATAAATAGTCTCTTTATTTTCGGCATTTTTGCGTACAGATTTAAGGCAAAAAGAAAAATTCTGACTTTTGAACCGACTGAAAATACTGATCCATGAAAGACGATCCCGGCGTTTCGCCCGAATGAGTCGGATGAGCAACGGCGCTTTCACCACGATAATGGCGTCAAGTCGGGGAAAAATACTCGTCCGATGTAGCAATGCCGCGTTGATAATGCAGTTCTCGTTTTTTTCTACCCAGTCCTCGATAAGCGTATTCACACACGGGTGAATTATCGCCTCCAGCACCGCAAGTTCCATTGGTTTTCCGAAAACCTTCTCGCCGAGCAGTCTATGGTTTACGCGCCCATCCTTCACTATGTCGTTGCCGAATCGCTCCACAATGGATCTCTGTTCCCGTTCAATGACCTTATGCCCTAGTTTGTCGACATCCAGCGCGGCGAAACCTCTTTTTACCAAAATTTCAGCAACATGATTCTTCCCCGCACAGTAAAATCCTGTCAAGCCGATGATTCTTTTACTCATTTCTCAAATGCTTCATCATAGAGGCGCGTAAGTACGCCATTTATCTTCCTATCATAGTCTGGGTCCATCGCCCATTTGCCAGTAAGCCCCTGAATGGTCGGGGCAATGCCCTTTTTCACCCATTTGTAACGCGGGTCCACCAAATCCTGTTTCAGCGGCTCTTCAGTTGCGTACGCCTTGAGATGCTGAATATGAGCGCGCACGCCGATGCGGGGGGTAGAGAAACGCTCGCCTGGATGTTCCGCATCTATCGCACCGAGTCCACAAAAGTTGTTCATATCCGGCGTTACCAGATTCCCAAAGCGCAAGAAACCTGTCTCAAGGCACATCTGAGAAAACGCCACATCGTGGTTCACCCCTTCGGCGGCCGCCTCTTCCACATAGAAGCGGGACAGATTTTCGACAAATTCAGTGTCCATCTGCTGATTCACTCCAAGCAGAAAGGCGGATAGTTGCTCGGCGCTGACAAGTCCTCTGCCCATGATATTCTCCGGTATGATCGGCACAATGGGCTTTGGCGGAACGACCACTTTCTGCCGCGTAGTACATGAAGCAAAAATTACCGCCACGGCTAATGTTGATACAAGAATTACTTTCCTCATTTGACTCATAATACAGAAATTTTACTTGCTTTGCAAGCCCTATCTGACTAAAAATACTGGAGGCATTTTCAGCTCTGAAGTGGAAAACGGTATCGGTCGATAAACGTTGAAAAAGGATAACAAGTAATTCTAAAGCAAACTACGGAATTTGTAAATATCTTCTTTATCCTCGTTGTTTCACCTTCTTGACATTTATCTGCAAAAATGATATACTTACAATAATTTTGAGGAGGAACATCTCTTATGAAGATATTTTTATCATTAGTGCTTATGGCAGGACTCGTTGTTCTTGGGTCATGCTACAAGAAATCTGAATCCACGGATCCCATTCAAGCGTCGCCTGCGGTGCAGGAGCAACAAGCTGGTAAACAAGTTACGGTCAGACTTTTAACTGACGCGACGGGCATTGACGATAAGTCGTTCAACGCGGCCGCATGGCGCGGTATTTTGGAATTCTATGGAGATACATGGGACTCTACGCCCAAGCGCGGGACTCTCTATGATGTGGTAACTGCCCAGACGCAAGATATGTACGTTCCTAATCTGCGCCAAGCAGTGGATGAACAGTACGGCCTCATCGTCGCGACTGGCTTCACCTTTGCCGATTCCGTTACTGAAGTGGCAACGGATAATCCTGGGCAGAATTTCCTTATCGTTGACGTTGATTGGATAAATCTTCCCAATGTGTTGAACATCGTCTTTGCAGAGCAGGAAGGTTCATACCTGGTTGGCACGGTGGCCGCGCTCAAAGCCAAAGCTGACGGTATCGCTGACCCGAAGTTCGGCTTCATAGGCGGTGTGGCAAGTCCCACTATCACCAAGTTTGAGGTCGGTTTCATACTTGGCGCGCTTTCTATCCTGCCTAATGCCCAATTTGTAGAATACTATGCAAACGACTGGGGAAGACCTGACCTTGCAAAAACTCAGGCAAAAAACTGGTACGATTCTGGTGTCTACGCCATCTATTCGGCCGCGGGCGGCACGGGTAACGGTACCATCGCGCAAGCCAAAGAATACCGTCTACAGGGGAAGAATGTTTGGGCTATCGGTGTTGACTCAGACCAATATGAGGAAGGTTTGTACAACGATACGGACTCCGCTGTGTTGACTTCAATGATAAAGCGGGTCGAAACGAGTCTCCTTTACGGGTTGAACGCAGTCAAGAATGACGCCTTCAAGGGCGAAATCATCACCTTGGACCTCAAAGCGGATGGCGTGGGTTACGCTCAAACCAACACAAAGGCACTTACCGGAGACATCGTGAACCAAGTAGAAGCCGTAAAACAGCAAATCATTTCTGGAGAAATAAAGGTCGTTCCTTCTTTAGAAGAAGCTAAAGTCCTTCCGAATTTCCCTCAAGACATCAAAAGTAAATGATTTTGTTGAAAAAACCGCCGACTGGCATTTGAAATAATTTCAACCTATGCTTGAATTGAAAAACCTTTCTGTAGGTTATAAACAAGCTGTCGTCAGCGCCGTGGACTTATCCGTAGGTGAAGGTCAGTTCTTCGCGTTAATCGGACCAAACGGCGCGGGCAAGACGACTTTGTTGAAAACCATAGCGGGATTTTTGCGTCCTCTCGCGGGTAAGGTACTGATAGACCGTAGAGATGTATCGGTAATGAAAGGCAAGGAGAGAGCGGGATATGTCAGTTACCTTCCGCAAATGAACGCCGCCTATTGGTCGTTTACGGTAAGGGAAATGGTCTCCCAAGGACTGTTCCATAAACAAGGACTCTTTGGTAGGGAAAGCGCTGATGATAGAGAAGCCGTTGAAAAGGCGCTTGAGTCCGCAAACCTTGCTCTTCTTTCTGAAAAAAAGGTTACCGAGCTTTCAGGGGGCGAATTTCAACGCGTTCTCATAGCGCGTTCAATGGTACAGGGAGCGCGTCTGGTTCTGTTCGATGAGCCAGTCAACAACTTAGACCCCAAATGGACGCGCCTAACAATGGATCTCGTTAGAAATTTAACAAGAAAAAGTGTTTCCGCGCTTGTAAGTCTCCACAACTTGCATCTCGCGGCCGTTTACGCGGATAGAACCGCTGTGGTCTCAAACGGCGTTCTCTGGACCATAGCTACGGAACAGACGCAGAACATCGCATTTATGGAAGAAGTCTTCGGTGGAAGCGTTTTACCAAGAGCGCGGTAAAGCCACTGCCTTTAGGCGAGGAATATAAGGCGCAAAAATCCGCAAAAAATTTAACAGATTCATGTGTTAAAGTCCCAAACCCACGTGGCGACTTGGCGAGTTTCAGCATTTTCTCATTATGTCTTGAAGTCTTTTAAAAAAAAGGAATGCGGCGATTAGCGTTGCCGGGGCATAAGGGAAGGTCAACTGATTAACACGATGTATGCCGTGGACTCGAATCCGCAATTTTATTGATCAATTATTCGTACAACGTCTAAACTATAGCAAAAAGGATCATCTTATGCTATAGTATCAAAATGTCCTCTCCATACATATTCGCAGAAACGCCGTCTTACGCGGTGCTTTACAAACCGCCGCGTCTTCATTCGGTTCCGCTCAAGAATGGCGCCGATCAGGGGCACACTCTACTCGACTGGTATGCGGAGCTTTTTCCGCCGGTTCGGGAGGTACGAGGCGGGAATCCTTGGGAGGGTGGTATTGTTCATAGGCTGGACTACGAAACAAATGGACTTGTTCTCGCCGCGAAAACTCAGGCATTTCTCGACCACATTCTCGTTCAGCAGGAGAAAGATACGTTTATCAAGAAATACTGCGCCGTAACAAGGGTTATTGAAGGATCGTCCACAGATGAATTCCCTAGGGTCATAGAAAGCGCCTTTCGTCCATTTGGACCTGGGCGAAAGCGGGTGAAACCCGTTCTAAAGCCTTTCCCGAAAAACAAGGATGTTTATCTCGACCAGGGGCGTTATTACCGAACTGAGATTATCAATGCATTAGTCGGCAAGGAGGACACAGTTTGTTTCCACTTGCAGATTAAACGGGGGTTTCGGCACCAAATACGCTGTCATTTGGCGTGGATTGGATTTCCCGTCGTAAACGACACGCTCTATAGCACACTATATCAGAGCGGAACCCTTGACCTCACCGCTGAGGCGTTTTCGTTTTTTGACGTGGACGGTGTTTCGGTTCATTATTCGATGGAATCGCTCTAAAAAGCTTGAGTTTTAGAGCTGTACGGTATAATATAGAGAAATTTCCCGGATAATCGCTTGCTATTTTTATCTTTTTTTACTATTATTGACGATATGGACTCCAAACAAAATTTTCTGGGTAAAAAGATTTTTTTTCTTTATCCGCAAATTATTGTGTATAACGAGGTCATAACAGATCTTTTTATGCAGGAATATGAAACTTATGCGGCTAACGACCACCTTGCGCTACGCCGAATATTGAGGCGTTTTCCGGATTCCATCGTGTTTGTCAATATCGACGAGAAACTGTCCGAGGCGAAAACGGCATGGGAAACGTGGGTAGAAAGTGTGATGGACGACGAGACTACCGCATGGGAAGTATGGATACGGGGTGTGATGAACGATCCAGCTACTGCTCAAGTAAGTATCGGTATTCTTAGTACCGCCAACAATGACGATATCAAAAGAAAGTACCTTACTGAAATCAAGATAACAGGCGGCTTTATCCACGTGTCAACTGACGTGAAGAAGTTGATATCGCAAATAACGGAAGTGCTGAAAATCAATAACGCTCAGGGGAGGCGGAAATTCATTCGCTTCAAAGTGGATGATGAGAAAACAACTACGGTTAATATACCGGTTAACGAAGGATTCATAAACGGCTATATCAAGGATATCAGCGCGGCTGGTTTTTCCTGTACGTTTCAGGAGGACCCACTTCTCGAAAAGAATTCTCTCATCCATAATATTCAGATTAAATTGCAAAGCGTTCTGCTGAGAGCCGAAGCGATTGTCTTTGGATCACGTATGGAAGGGTTGGTGAAAATATATCTCTTTATGTTTACCCCGCAGACGGATTCAAATGCACCCTCCAAGATTCGCTCTTACATCCGGGAAAACATTCAGGCGCGTATGGATTTGGAAATGAAGAAATAATCCGAGAACTTCAGCGGCGGTGAACCAATAAAGCAGTCGTAATAAGTAAGCAATAAACTTACTCTCCACCGGACACCGTCTTGATTGCGTCAATATGCAGAGACGCCTGAATGTCGCCATTCTCCGCGGAAAATTGGAGGATGTTTATCTTATCCCAATCAAATTTTCCTGCGGGATTAAGCCATTGCTCAGTCGCGTTTACCCACGCTCCATGCTCCACCATCTCGGCAAATGGGATGGTGATTTTATGCCATTCTGAATCCGGAGGCAACTGTTTTTCATTCACAGTGAACCGCATACGCCACGGTATATCGTCATTTGTTTCTGCATCTATAAAGCGGACGTCAAAGCTGACAGGCGCGGATGTTTTTGCCTTAAATTCAAGAACAAATCCATTGTCTTTTAAATAACGCCAATCCACAGGTTTGACAAAACCGAAAGAGAAATTGCCGTATTGCGAGACATTCTCCCAAAGAATGGAGAAATCACCTTCTGCCGCATCTTCACTGTAGAGGTCAAAAGTCTCCTCGCCCCAATGGGTAATGGATATGCCATGTGCCAGAGAGTCGTCATACAAAACGAAAGGCTCACAGATTTTTGACGATGGCGTTTGCACGGGTGGAGTAAAACCGAGCGCCTTTACGATGTCAATATTCAAATCCGCAATATCTCCGCCTGACTCGGTCTTGAATAATCCGAAACCACCCATATAATCCCAACTTGTGCGGGCAATATGCCGCTCGTCCAGTAGTCCAGTTACCAATTTATACCACCGGACGCGGTCGTCATGCGTACTGTTCCGCATATACACACCGAACTCACCGCAAAACACAGGAACGTTCCGTTCAACCGAAAACTGCGCGGCTTTATTGAGGCTTGCCGTCAGAGTCTCCTGATCAGAAGCATGTGCATAATCGTTTTTAAGAGAGTTTTCCACCCACGAGCCTTTCAAGTCAATAGGAATATCGGGCAAGGGTCCCATATTAGACGGGAAAGGTACGCCTTTCAGGTTCACGAGGCTGGGATTCGCCCAACTTGCCCCTTGATGCGTAAAGAGAAAAGGATCATAGAAGTGGAAAGTGTAGATAAGATTCTTATCGTCGTAAATGGGCAATTTCGCCAATTCGTCAATGGAATTCCATGATGTTCCACCCACGATAATAGTATGCTTCCTGTCCTTTGTACGAATCGCCGCTATTACCTGTCCTTGAATCTCTCCCCACCGTTCTGAGGAAATACCGTAAGGCTCATTCATCACTTCGTAAAGTATATAATTGCTCCTGTCTTTAAAATGTTCAGCCATTTGCGTCCACATTGGAATAAGAATCTCATCAATGGTCTCCGGTGTTTCACCGTTAGAGCCGTCAGATGAATGGTTGTCTAAGATGAGGTACATCTCATTTTCTTCTGCATAATCGACAGCTTTGTCGAGAAATTGGAGGAAAAGCGGGTCAAGCATGTAATTCGGCATTATCATAGCGAAGAGATCTATGGGCAGACGGATGATGTCTATACCGAGCCTTTTTATAGCGGCAAAATCTCCTGATGTGAACATATTTGGCGAAATGCCATGCGGTCCGTTGGTGTATTGGAACCAGTTTGTCAGATTGACGCCTTTAGAAAACGGCGCGGATGCCGCTATAACGCCAGGTTCCATCGTACCGCACATAGAAAATACGGTCACCGCAACGATGGACAGAAAAATTCCTGAGGGATATCGCATAATTATTTCCTTTTATTGCTATGATAGCGCACAAAACAGGATAAAGCAATGGAAAAAAAGAAAATTGGCTTTTCTTATTCTCTTTTCACGGCTTTTAGCAAAGCGTCTTTGCCCTCCTTCTCGACCCAGATGGGTCTGCCGTGTGGACAATGCGGGTCCGGCAGATCGAATGCCGCTTCCGCTAGGGCAATACAGGCGCTTTGGTCCAGGTAATCGCCGTCCTTGACGGCCGTATGGCAGGCGAGAGTCGCGAGCCATCGCTCCGCTATGTTTTCACCTGCAATGCGCAAATCCAATAAGTCCCGCACGGTTTCGGCATCTCCTTTCCGCCAATTCACCGGTAGAGCGTCTATTTGCCATACGCCTTTCTCCCCGCTGATGACGACTCCCAGCCGATCGAGTTCGCGCCTTTTGGCTTCAAGAAACGCATCGTCTTCCTCGCTATCTGTATTGAAAGTTATATTTACCAACAGCTCTTGTTTAGCGATAGGTTCGGAAAGAAATTTTTCGTAGAGAATACGCTCGTGCGCCGCGTGTTGGTCAATGAAAAAGAGCCTTCCACCTTTTTCAATTATGATGAAAGGTAAATATCTGCCCACGAACTGTATCTTTTCCTTCTGAATGTCCATCGACTTGGTCTCCGGTTCCGGAAGTTCGGCAAATTGCGGACGGTTTTCCAAGAGCGCAGCCATCGCCAAGTGGTTGGTTATTGACTCGGATGTTTTAATTTTTTCCCGTTGCTCCCAATGCCGTTGGGCAAAAGAATCGAATTCGCGTTCCTGATGGGGCATAGGCGTTTCTGTCGTGGAAAGCCTCAGATGGCGTCCGAAGTCATGGAGCGCGGTTGTTATCGCGTGATGAATGGCGCCCGCGTGCACGAAACGGGCTTCCCGTTTTGCGGGATGAATATTGAAATCCGCCAGATGCGGCGCTATTTTAATAAAAATGGCGCCCACCGGATGTGTTCCATTAGGAAAAGCGCCCTGAACTCCGTATTCCAACGCCTGCTGAAGAGAGTAGTCCTGTATACGTCTACCGTTTGCAAACAAGAACTGTTGTCGTTTATCGGTTCGAGAGATTTCGCTTCCGCCTATGATGATACTGATACTAAAGCCTTCCCCGCTTGTTTTTATCTCGTGGAGGAATCGCTCGGAATCTTTCCCGGTGATGAGGCGCGCAAAACGGTCTCTAAAAGAGAACGCGGGCGGCAATACGGTCTTGAGGGTGCCGTTTTGTGTGAAACGGAAGGCAATTTCTGAAAAACAGAGAGCTTTATCTACGAAAGCCGCGTAGCAGAGGGCGGCTTCGGACGTGGGCCGTTTGAGAAAGCGTTTGCGTACCGGTATGGTGTCAAAAAGTCCCAAACAACGGACACTGGTTCCTTTGACGCGGCGGGTCTGCTCAAGGCGAGCGGGATGTCCCTGGGGCCCAACTTCCAGCCGCCACGCCTCTCTACCGTCAATGCTTGAAAGTATATCGAGTTTGGAGACAGCCGCGGCCGCGGCGAGGGCTTCACCTCGAAAACCAAGGGTTTCAGCGCGGTTCAGGTCATCTAAAGATGTAATTTTACTCGTGGCGTGTGCATAGTAACAGAGTTCCAAGTCAGCCTTGTTCATGCCGCACCCGTCATCAAGGACTTCGATACGCCGACTTCCACCTTCCTCGATGAGGAGTTCGATGTTTCTTCCGCCCGCGTCAATGGCGTTATCGAGCAGTTCTCGTACAAGACTTGCCGGTCTGTCGATGATTTCTCCGGCCGCGATCTTTCGCGCCTCTTCCGGTCGCAAAATGTTTATCATCTTTTCACCATTTGGCGATGTTGCACAGGGCATAACGGACCGCACATACGCATGTGGCTATCCTCTGCCCCACCGAGTTATCATACTTTTCTTACCATTATTCATAGCGCATCGAAGAGCAACAATTCTGGTTTCACACTCGTAGTATCGTCAGGCGCATTCATGAGTATCTCGATACGGGCTTCGACCTTTTCGAGGTCTTTCTCTAGAGTCCGGGCGATTTTAACGCCTTCTTCAAAAGCCTTAAGCGCTTCGTCAAGCGGAATATCAGACTTTCGTATTTGTTCGCCGAGGCTCTCAAGCCGCTCTAGCCTTTCTTCAAAATTTTTCATGGAAACACTATATCACATTTAGCAGATTTTGTAAAAGAGTTGAGGGAGAGAAATTTCCGAAACACAGAATCTGTTTTCTTGAGTTCCCGTGAGCCGCGGGTAATTTTGCAAAGAGATACACCCAAGTTCTTGGCGATTTCCCGATGGGGTTTCTTATCGCTCAGTTCCTTAACCAATGCCCATCGTGCGGCAATGTCGGCAATCTCTGATAAAGTAAGGAGTTCTTTGAGAAAACCCGTGATGAGTTCCGGGTCTTCCGCCTTGGCGAGCGCCTGAGCCAATTCCTCGATATTGTCTTGCACACGCGGGTCGTCTGGTTTCATTTCTCGCCTCTTACAGCGTGTCCGGTGAGTCCAGATATGCGGGCAGACGCATAGATGTTTCAAGATAACCCATTCTACGTTTCTTCACTTCTATATCCAACAAGGCGAATCCTTCCTTTTCCACGATACGCAAACCTCTGATAGTTATCGGGTCGTTAGCGGACAGTCCTGCGTCATCCGCTATGGAACCGCGGACGACCTTCTTCACACGATATACGGACGAAGGCGATTTTCCCAGCGAAGGACTTAAAATAAGTCCGAAGAGCGGCGCTGTGAGCCGTTCTCGGCTGTCTTTCTTTACCGCGTCCAACAGAGGGACGTTGGGGCGGGATGTTGACATAAGCGTGTAAATTTTACCACCAATAGTTTCAAGAGACACGAGCTCTTTCGGTTTTGTGGAGAATAGAACATCCTGCAACGCGGGAATCAGTCCACCCGGGTTTGCCGTTACTTTTTTATAGTTCACAGATGCGATGACACTCCCTTCCAGTACCTGCGCGTCCGCGGCCGGGGTGAATGGCGCAACGTAAATGATTTCCGCACCTGCGGAGGTTTCGCTCAACGTCAATCCCAGCCATGGACGTTCCGCCTTACCGTCCTTCAGCATCGCCGGCAGAGCCGCAGCGAGCCGCTCTGATGGAATGGCGAAGTTCAAACCCTGATACATATCTGCGGCCGCAAAGGCTATACCAACGAGCCTGCCCTGCCTATCCACAACGGGCCCGCCTGAATTGCCGTGGTTGATAGCCGCGTCTATCTGGATCACGTCCCCGATTTGCAGAAAACGCCTGCCCAATGCAGATACTATGCCCTGGGTAACGGTCTTCTCAAGCCCTGCGGGAGAACCGATGGCGATGATAGAATCGCCGACCGATGGCACTATCCAGTCCACAACGGAAAAAACGTATTCCGGTGCCATTTCCGCTTTCAGCAACGCTAAGTCCAAGGCCCGGTCGTACCCGACGACTTTCACAGGCAGGCGCGGACTTGAGGCGCCTCCCATGCGAATATAGGCTCTGGAGTAGCCCTCGTATTCCGGGTCAACCTCGCTTGAAATAACATGGTAGTTAGTGACGAGGTAACCGTCCGCATCCACGAAAAAAGCTGACCCCAGCATAGTCGCGGGAAAAGCACGCCCTTTCTCGATTTTCACGCCTTGGTCCACCAAAACCGTGGCCACACCTTTCACCATGTCTCGCGGCAGGTCCTGCCCCCTCGCATATTCGGTGATTTGCGGGGCGATATATCCCTGCCCATCAATAATAGAAAGAAAAAAAGCCGCGGTACGGCGCTGTCCTATAGCAACCGCCCTTTCGAGAAAGGGCAGAGCATCCGCAAACGAAAGCGGCTTAAAGCTGTTTGCGTGAACCGCTGATAGGAACGCCGCAAGGTCGTTTCCTTGTGCGAGTTGTTCCTTCGCGTCCGCGAGCAGGAATTCGGTCTCTCTATCTGCCTCCGCGCCTGTATTAGCGGCTCCAATGTTGGCGAGGGAACGCGCTATGCTTGCCGCATCATCAAAACGCTTCTCAAGCACGGCTTTTTCCTTGAGTGCCTTCATATTCTCGATAGCCGTTTCTTTTATCACCGCGATCTCTTCGGCTTTTGCGCCCGGATAACTGGCTTCAAACATACCAATAAGATGAATCGCTTTTATCGGCTCTTCGGAAACAGCTTCTTTTATATTGTCAAGACGGAATTCCACCGTAGGCTTCCGCGGTGCAAGTCTCTCTTCTTTCACTGAAGGAGATATGCATGCAGCCAATGATAATACCGCAACTATCGTATATTTTATTAACGTCATTTCAACCTCTTTTTCAAATTAGGGAATGAAGGGGCTTACCGCTTGGCGTGGTTTATTAAACACCATCCTCACGATCGCGTCTGAGGTCGCTCCATCAGACCTCAGACGTGCTTAAAATACCCGCTTGGTTTCCATTATACCGTCCAAATCAAGGTCGATTACTTCGCTTATCGGTCTTCCTGCTCGGAACATGGTTTCGGAAACGATGCGTCCGTCTAAAAATTCACGGGACCGTATTGGAATCCCGTTCTCTATTTCGATACGCTCAATGGCGCCGATAAATTCTTTGCTGTCTCTTTCTATGAAGAGCGCCTCGGTAGCCAAGGCTTTCTCGATAAGAACCGCTTGGGTGATTTCCGGGTACAAAATTCCGATGATGCCGTTTAGTTTCAGAGGCATAAAGAAAAAATCATTCGGCTTCAAGATATAGCGTGACCCATCTACGAAAACACTCATTACAGCCGGATATTGCTCCCAAATTACCTGCATATCCTTGATTTCGGCTCTAACAGGAATACTGTTTTCAAAAGAGATGACCATTTCAAAAATACCGTCAAAATCTCTATCATATGAGAATCCCATAATTCGTCCGACTTCGTATTTTACCTGAGACTCGCTGAAGCCGTCCATGTCTTTGTCTTCCGTGATGATTCCCGAATAGGACAAAAAGCAACGCCGCATTTGCTCGCGGCTGTTATTGTCGCGGAGCAACGACCACACCGACAGAACGAGGGTTTTGTCTATAATTTCGGCGCGGAAAAGCTCATCTATGGCGGTTTTCTCATCAATAACCCCAAAGTTCAAGGCAACGGAGATGGATGCAGGTGTAGGTTCATTCATAGAGCGGTATGCCGCTACTAATCGCCGCGCTTCATCAGTATCAGACATAAACGGCGCCGCAATAGAGGCAAGCTCCGGGTCGGTTTTGAGCAGTATAGGTAAGCGCTTGAGTATTTTTTCAATCAGAGGGCGCTGTGGCTCAGGAAACTTTGCTTCCAAAAGAATACGGGCTATGCGGACATCCCGTGGGTACTTCTCAAGCGCCGTGGACGCGATTGTCGTAAAACGGGACCAATCTTCAAGCCCTTTATACGCGAGAAGCCTGAGGCGTACCTCTTCTGCACTGTCCATGACAGCGTTTAACAGGGAGAGAGCGCCCCGGAATCGGTGGAACCCGATTTCTATCTTTGCCTGCAAAAGCAAACCTTGTTCCCGCGAGTAATGCCGCCATTCATCTGTTTCCACCGCGAATTTCACGGCTGTAAGCGCCGCATCGCGGGGTTGTTTTTCATGCAGGCGCACGACAGCGGAAAGATATGAAATGTCAGAAGAACATTCCGCGAAATCTGAAGCCCTCTCCAAGCCGATAAAGGCTTCTCTCCAACGCCCTTCGTCAACGGCTTTTTGCGCCCATTGAAAATATTTTTCAGCGATAGCCGCATCATCCGCATATCCCTGAACGATCAACCCGAAAAAAGTCGATAGAAACATAAAGAACGCTTTGTTTCCCGTATTTCTCCTCATCAAAACCACTCCTTGCGGCTGTTCCACACAGGAAGATAAAACATATCCTATCATACTATCTTAGAATACCCGTTGTCAAGTGTTTATACCGAAACTATGGTTAATCAATGATAATTTCACCCCTTGTTGTACGGTACGGCGGTTCCGCGAACCGTTCAGGCTGACTTACGCACTACCAAGTTTACTGGCAGCAAGACTGACATGGCGTGTTCGTTCTGACCGGCGGTGCGGTTCACGATCATTTCTACGGCGTGGCGACCCATGGCGCGTTTTTGCACGTTTATGGTAGTAAGCGGCGGGGCGGCGTATTCGGCAATTTCGAGGTTGTCGATACTGATGACCGCGACTTCACTGGGCACGGCGATGCGCTGTTCGTGGAGGTAGAGGAGAAGTCCCATGGCGACTTCGTCCGAACCGGCGAGGATCGCGCGGGGCAGGGCGGCGCGGCTTTGGTGCAGACGATGGACGGCCTCGTAGCCGGAAGGCATATCCGCCGCGTCATCAATGGAGAGACCGGCAAGATCCTCGCGCCCGCGCTCCAGAAAAGCCTGCCGGAACCCGGAAACCCGCTGATCCAACTCACCGAGGTAAACGATGTCTTTATAGCCCTGATTAAAAAGATAGGACACCGCCTGAAAAGCCGCGTCTTGCCGGTCAAACGATACCGAGGACAGTCCCGGCATCTGCCATTCCACACAGACAATCTGGTCGATCCGCCCACGAATCTCCTCGATGATCTGACGGTCTTCGGGGGTTTTAAGGCTTTGGTCCAGGGCTACCAGCAGGAGACCGCAGATTTCCTCGCTGTGAATCAACTGGTTGCAGAGGACGGGATCTTTCAGATCGTCGAAAAAACGGATGAAGCGTATGTGAAAGCCTTTTTCGTGGGCTGCCGAGTGAATCCCCGCGAGGATCTCCGCATAGTAAGGCCGTAGAAACATCTCCGCGCTACACAGCACGATGCCGATATGCCGGTCGGCCAGAGAACGCCCGTTTCCCATGCTCAGAGCCTGGGCGTATTTGTTAGGCCGGTATCCCAGTTCATCAATGGCATCAAGGATCTTTTGCCGGGTTTCCGGGGCTACGGTACGTCCGTAACCGTTAAGCACATAGGACACCATGCTCCGGCTGACTCCGGCGCGTTGGGCTACGTCATTTTGAGTAATTTGAGATTTCGGGGCGCTTTTCATCGGTACCACTTTGTTTTTTTAGTATTGCCGCACCGTACGGCGGCAATGTTAGTGTACCATAAATAAGCTTCCTGTTCAATAGGTCGCGGTAAACGTCTTCGCCCATGGGAACCTCGGTTCCCACAGAAACACGGGCTTCGGCCGAATTGAAATTCATCACAAACAGCATCCCACCCCGCTTTTGGACTGAAACGCCCGTCGGTATATCCCATAGAACGCAGGGAGAGATACCGTATTTTTTGCAAAGCCCCCGGTAAAAATGATCCAGAAACATATCCCCGGCGCGGGCGCAAATGTAATAGGCGGACCCTTCGCCGTATCGGTTGGCGGTTACTGCGGGAAGCCCCGCCGGATATTCGGCATCCGGCCCTGTGAAGATGCCGGGCGTATCCGCGCCCAGCAGCCGGACGCGGTCGGCGTAATGGCTTGCCCGCCAGTTTTGCCCGTCCAGCGTGAATTGCCAGTCTTCATAGTCGGCGATGCTGTCGGTGTCCTCCACGGCAATACCGAACATATCGGTAAGGCCGCCGGGAGTTCCCCCCAGATAGCAGAGGTCGCTTTCGTTGGCTATCCCGGTTAGGTACGTGGCAACAGCGACACCCCCCTGCCGCACATAGAGCTTGATTTTTTCCGCCGTTTCTTCCCTCAGCATGTAGAGCATGGGAAAGACGATGAGCCGATACCGCCTGAAATCGGCGTATTCTTGGCCGATCACGTTGCAGGGGATGTTGGCCCTCCAGAACGCGCCGTAGTGGGCGATACATTCCCGCTGGTAATTTTTTTCGATGTTCCGGGGAAGCTGTGCGTTGTCCAGGGCCCAGCCGTTCTGAAAATCGTAGACCACCGCCGCCCGCGCTTCGTCCCCATCCCCGGCAACTTCGTCGCCACAGGCAACCTCGCCCAGCGTTCGCAACATCACGCCCAGTTCCGCGACTTCGCGGAAGATGCGGGTCTTGTTGTCACCGATGTGGGTGATCACCGCGTCATGGAATTTTTCCGCGCCTCCCTGACTCTGCCGCCATTGGAAGTACTGCACGGAACCGGAACCGTGGGCAACGGCTTGCAGCGAGGAAAGCAGGTGCATACCCGGCTTCTTTTTCTTGCTCACCCCCTGCCAACTGGTTGCGCCCGGCGAAGATTCCATCATCAGGAAGGGACTGCTTTTGTAGGAACGGTGGAGATCGTGGAAAAACGCCGCCTTGACCGCTACGCCCTCATCGTCCGGATAACGGTGCCATTCGGGGTAGTTGTCCCAACTGACAATATCGACATGCCGGGCGAACTCGTGGTAATCAAGCCCGACATCGGGCATGTGGAAGTTCGTGGTAACGGGGATTCCGGGCGTGATGCGGCGCAGGGGCGCGCTTTCGGCCAGGAAAAAGCCGATGGTTTGATCGCTGGTAAAGCGCTGCCAGTCCAGCATCATGCCGTGGATCGAAACGTCATTGGGAAAAATCTGTTCCCACGAGGTAAAGCGGTGGCTCCAAAAGGAGGTGTACCATGCGGCGTTCAGGGTGTCAAGGCTTGCGTAGCGTTTTTTAAGCCAGCCTCGAAATGCGGACAGGCATTGGGGGCAGTAGCAGGGCATACCGTTGTACTCGTTGGACACATGCCAGAGAATCAGCGCCGGGTGCGTCCCATAACGTTCCGCCAGTCTCGTGTTGATCCGTACACAGGCTTCGCGGTATTTGGCGGAAGTCCTGCAATGATTGTGCCGTCCCTCGTG
>JAIRNA010000045.1 GCA_031258305.1 Treponema sp.
TTTCTTGGGACATGAAAACGCCAAGTTTTTCCCTACGGGTTTTGTATAAATTCATTACAATATAAGTATACTTTAGGAACCTGTTTTTTGCAAGAGTAACTGATTGTTTGTCAGCAAAATTCAAACGCAGTAAGGTATGTTGACAATACAACAAATAAAGTATATTATTCTACAATGAATCCGATGTTTCAGCGGCTTGGTCTGATTATTGGACAATCAGCGTTAGAGTCGCTTGAGGCTGCGAGAGTCTTGGTCTTCGGTGTAGGAGGTGTGGGTAGTTGGGCGGCGGAAGCCCTCATACGGTCGGGTATAGGTTGTATCGGCATTGTGGATTCCGATGCGGTATGTATTACCAATATCAACCGTCAGACCCAAGCCGTGTTTGGAAACATCGGCAAGCCCAAGGTTACCGCGCTTAAAGACAGACTGCTGGGTATAAATCCTTCCTGTTCGGTAGAAGCGTTTGAAACCGTGTTTTCCAAAGAAAATGTCGGCATCTTCGGTATAGAAAAGGCGGATTACGTCATAGACGCCATCGATAGTCTCTCGTTCAAGCTCGATCTGATTGAAACTGCCTTTCACGCCGGGGTTCCTTTGTTTTCATCTATGGGCATGGCGCAAAAATTAGATCCTACGAAGTTGCAAGTCGCAGATATTTGGGACACACACGGCTGTCCTCTTGCTCGCTTGGTAAGGCAGGGTTTGCGTAAACGTGGATTCGACGGAAGCTTCACAGTGGTTTTCAGCCCGGAACGGCTTCCCCTCCACAGGGAAATAACCGCCATGTGTGGAAACGAGCGTTGTTTCTGTTCCGTGAAGAACGAAATGGACTGGTGCGCCTCAAAAAAAGTCATCAATGGGAGCGCCGTCACCGTAACAGCAAGCGCTGGTATGATTCTCGCAAGCCTTGTGGTGAACGCCATTGTTGATCACGAAAAAGCAGTGGAAAACGTACTTTAAAACGTAATATTATTTTAAAATGAAGAAGAGTCGTCTTGAATAATATCATTCTTTATGATAGAAAGGCTTATGAAAACATTTCCTTTATCTAAAGCCAAATTAGACAAAATCATAGAAGAATATCCTACACCATTTTATCTCTACGACGAAGCCGGTATACGAGAGAATGTCAAGCGTATAAAGAAAGCTTTTTCCGTGTTTTCCTCATATAAGGAACATTTCGCTGTCAAAGCCCTGCCGAATCCAGCGATTCTGAGGATTCTAGCTGATGAAGGTTGCGGTGCGGATTGCGCTAGCTTGTCGGAACTGCTTTTGGCGGATATGGCTGGCATAAAAGGCGGGGACATTATGTTCAGTTCTAATGAAACGCCAGCAAAGGAATACCGCAAGGCGCTGGAATTGGGCGCCATCATCAACTTAGACGATTATTCTCATATTGAATTTCTAGAAAAAGCTTGTGGGAAAATACCGGAAATCATCTCTTGCCGTTATAATCCAGGTCCTCTGAAAACAGGGAATGCCATCATCGGTAAACCGGAAGAGGCGAAATACGGATTCAGCCGCTCACAAATCATCGAGGGATTCGCCCTTCTACGCGAAAAAGGCGCAAAACGTTTCGCTTTACATACAATGGTCGCTTCAAACGAACTGACCATTGATTATCACTTAGAAACCGCCCGTATGATCTTTGAACTTGCCGTTGAAATAAAGGAAAAAATCGGCGTTTGTCTCGAATTCGTAAACCTTGGCGGCGGCGTAGGCATCCCTTACAAACCAGAAGACAAAGCCATAGATTACGAAGCGTTGGCAAACGGCATCAAAAAAGCCTACGATGAAATCGTGGTTCTCGCGGGACTTGACCTCGGGGTTCGTACCGAATGGGGTAGAACCGTTACTGGTCCCTTCGGATGGCTCGTGGCACGGGCGCTTCACCGCAAGAGTATCTACCGCGAATACATTGGACTCGACGCTTGTATGGCGGACCTTATGCGCCCCGGACTCTATGGTGCGTATCACCACGTTACGGTGGCGGGTAAAGAAGATGCCCCGCTCACCGAAACCTACGACGTGGTGGGCGGTCTGTGTGAAAACAACGACAAATTTGCGGTTCAGCGGGAATTGCCGAAAATAGACGTAGGCGAGAATGGCGACATCGTCATCATCCACGATGCAGGCGCTCACGGCAGGGCAATGGGATTCAACTACAATGGCAAGCTCCGTTGCGGCGAACTTCTTCTGAAACCGGATGGATCGGTCATCCAAATCAGACGTCCGGAAACAATAGAAGACTACTTTGCAACGCTGATAGCCGATTAGTATGGATACGCTCCTTTGGCGCGGCATGGATTTTATAAAAAAGTCTTGAAAATAAAGAGAAAATAGTATATTCTTACCTTATGATACGTATGATAGCAATGGATTTGGATGATACGCTTTTGCGTTCCGACCTCACCATCTCGTTCCGTACGCGGAATATGGTAAAACGCGCGGCCGGGACGGGAATCGTGATAGTTTTGGCGACAGGAAGAATACCTGCCGCGATGGAATCGTTTGCACGGCTTCTCGGTATGCATAAAAGAAGCGGTTACTTCGTCTGTGGTAACGGAACGCTTGTTATGGAAAGCAAAACTAAAAACATCATTTTCGAGACGAAAATGCCTGTTCAAGCCGCGCTTACCGCATTCGACTTGGTGTCAGCGGAAGGTTTTGCCATGCAACTCTACGAAAATGACGTTATGTTTGTTTCGAAGACCAATGAGTTCACTGTCTACGATCAGAAACTCACCGGTTTGAAACAGGTCGTGGCTGAAGACTTCAGAGACATGGTGGCAAAGGGTTGCGACAAGCTTCTCGTTCCGGGCGACCCGCTGATTTTACCCCCGCTTGAGAGTATCTTAAATACCTATCTGGGTGATGAAATTACCCTCTTCACGAGCAAGCCATACTTTCTGGAGATTCTGCCGCCGAAAACTGACAAGGGAACCGCTCTCGAAAAAATTGCCGCGAGACTGGACATAAGGCGGGAAGAAGTCATGGCAATAGGCGACTCGATGAACGATGAGGCTATGCTCAAATGGGCGGGTACGAGCGTGGCAATGCTCAACGGTGATGAACGCGTCAAGAAAATCGCCGACATCGTTTCCGAAAAGACAAATGACGACGAAGGCATTGCCGATATTATAGAGAAGCTACTGGGAGGTAAACTGTGAGCGATATGATTTCTGAAGGAATCCCCATAAGTACCGTAGATTCTCCATCCGCAGTTTTGGAACTTATTTATCAGCTCAAAATCAAAGATGTGATGAAAAGCGCGGTCATAACGGCAAGTAAAACCGACACTATGCGACACATTCAAGCTCTGATGCGGGAAAACTACATTACCGGTGTACCTATCGTGGACGACAAACACCACTTGATGGGACTTGTGTCCATTGATGATGTTGTGATCGCCCTTGACCAGGGTTTAATTGAAAGTTTGGTCGATGACAGGATGACGAAAAACGTTATTGTCCTTGAGGATGATATGCCTCTATCTTTTGCCATCTCCTACTTGAACAAATACCGGTACGGGCGTTACCCGGTGGTCAACAAGAAAAATGAATTGGTGGGTATTCTCACGTCAAAGGACGTGGTCGGTACGCTTTTAGCGGAAATGAACCGTGAAGTCCTGCGTTTAGAAAAAATTAACCAGAAGAACGCGGCAAACGCGAGCGTTTGTACAAACATGGAATTTACTACGGTGCATTACGATTTCGAACTTGCGGGACGGGCATCTACGGAAATCAAGAAGGCGTTAAAACAGCGAAACATTGACCCAAAGATCATCCGTCGCGTGGCCATTGCCAGCTACGAATTGGAAATCAACCAGGTGGTTCATTCTAACGGTGGCTCGATGCACTGTTCGATTCAACCTGACCGCGTAATGGTTGTCGCTACCGATAACGGTCCGGGTATCGCGGATATAAACCTCGCCTTGCAGGAGGGCTGGTCAACCGCCAATGAGTGGGTGCGGTCGCTGGGTTTCGGCGCGGGTATGGGGCTTGCCAACACTAAGCGGGTGTCTGACGAGTTTTCCATCGACTCTACTGTCGGCAAAGGCACGACCGTGCGGTCAGTGGTGTTCATCAATTCCAACAAGATGGAGTAAAAGGGAGAGAAAGGGTAAGACATGACCATACGGGAAGTTGCCGCAGCATTGGACGCGGAAATTGTTCAGGATGAGTTTGAGGATGCGGAGGTTTCTGGCGCTTATACGTCAGACCTCCTCTCGGACGTGATGGCAAACGCCAAGGACGGCGGCGCGCTCATTACCATCCAGGCGCATAAAAACACCGTCGCCGTTGCGACATTGGTGAACATTTCGGTGATTATTATATGTAATTCCCGTCCTTTGCCTGACGACATGCTTTCTGCCGCTGAAGACGAATGTATCGCCGTGATTCGTACCCATGAAAATCAGTTCACCGTATCTGGGAAACTCTTCGCTCTGTTGTCTGCAACCGAATAATGAGGAGAATGACCGTAATCTCTCAAAAAGTTTAAAGTGTAGGCTTGACAAAGAATGGGTGATTTATTATGCTATGAAACACGCGAAAGTGGTGAAATTTGGTAGACACGCTAGATTTAGGCTCTAGTGCCGTGAGGCTTAGGGGTTCAAGTCCCCTCTTTCGCAAAGGCGCCGTTTGAGCGGCGAATAGAGGACTTCACATTCACGGTTCTGGAGGAGACATGAAGAAGATGCTATTGGAAGCAATGATGGCGCTTGTATTGAGCGGCTGTAGTTCGGTTGCAAAGAAGTCCTCCGTTATTGATGAGGAGGTGCTTTTCTATTCTTACGACCCTGACGATATTCGGAAGGAAATCAACGAGAATTGGGAGGCGCTTGGATACGCCGAGAAACCGACAAAGTATATTGCTATAAGCTTTGACGATGGTCCTGCGGGCAATGCTCGCGCAGTCGGAACACGGACGCAAGATGTGCTTGACGTGTTAGCGGAAAAGCAAGTGAAAGCGACTTTTTTTCTAATAGGACAGAACATCCGTGCCTATCCGGACGCGGTGTGGGCGATTCTCGATGCGGGACATGAAGTTGGGAACCATTCCGATGACGGAGCAGGACTTGGTGTGCGTGCAAGCGGGTCTTCGGACGGCATTGATGTGCAGACTATTCGGTCAAAGCTGGAAGCCACATCCGTGGCTATAAAGGATGTGGCCGGCAAGAGACCATTTTTCTTTCGCGCTCCTAACGTTGACTACGGCGCGAACCTCGCGGCCGTTTGCAAAACGCTGGGTATGCCTCTCATCGGGGCTAACGTATGGAGTAACGACTGGGATGCCTCCCGCACCGCTGACCAAGTATTAGTCAGCGTCATTAATAGCGCGTCTGACGGCGGTATCATCAATTTACACGAACCGAACACATCCGGCAATCGAAGCCTGCCCGTACTTGCCGACATGATAGAGGCTCTCCGCTCTGATGGGTACTGGATTCTAACAGTCGGTCAACTCGCCGCCTTCAAAAATAAGATTCTGGATCCAGGCGTCCGTTATGATTCCTTCTGAACCATCGTTTTGAGGTGGAAATCGACGGGCGGCTTTAGGCGTCTCTAAACTGACAATTTACACATGGATGCCGATAGCTTCCCTGATGGAGTCCACCAGGGTTTTTCTCCCAGAAATTTTGCCCATCATACCCGGTATCTCTACCACCAGGGGGTACTGTCCTGATAATTGCCACTGTAGCAACAGGTCGCCCAGCCAGTCAGCGATCTCTTGCGTCATAATGAGGATACGGCACCCTTCCGTGGGAATAGACATGTTGCTGACTTCATCGAAGCCTTCGGTGATTCTACGGAAAGATAGTCGCGCCGAGTCCATATTATCCACAGACAAACCGTCAATGCCGACAAAACGGAATGCCGTTACCAATTCTGAATCCCCAATAAAAAAATAGTCCACTGTTTTTGGAGAGTAGAGGGAGAAGGGAATAAATTTCGGCAAACCAAACGAAGCTTATTTCTTTCAAGCGACATTCAGTAACAACGAATCTATCCCTCTTCCCAATAAACCCAACTCCTTCTTATAGAATCAGAATGAGCAGTCCAACAAGGAAGCCCCAAAGACAGATGCCTTCGGCAAGCCCAACAAAAGGCATGGCTTTACCGGAAAGCTCGGCGTTTTCGCTCATCGCACCCATAGCAGCAGCACCGATTTGCCCCACAGCCAAGCCGCCGCCTATGCAGGCGATACCCACAGCGACAGCGGCTGCTATGTACTTGACGGCGGAACCACCCTCCGCCTTATCCGACTCCTGGGCAAACACAAATCCTGCCGCCAATAGAAAAAATGCAATAAAAACAACCCTTTTCTTCATAAAATTCTCCTCTAATTTCTATTCTTTTCGAAACCTGAACGGCGCGAATTTTACGCCGGACTCGGTCCAAAATTTGCTAAAAAATTCGTAATATTGCAATCTTGTTACCTGAATTGCTACTATCATACCTTCAAGCACAATGATAATCAAGTTGCCAAAAATGATAACCACCGCCGAAAACACAGGGCCAAACAAAGAGTTATGTCCCACAAGTTCCGCCATTGTGAATGTGATGAATGATAGGACCGCGTGCGATAATGCAAAAGCACCCACGCGAAGAAAACTCACACTGTTGGAAATGTAACTCGAAAACGTCTCCAAAATCTCCACGGTACCTTCCATAATAAATACCAAAAGCCCCTCTTTCTCTTTGGGCTTTTCACCCGAAATGAGCCGCCAGAACAGGGGACCGAAAAACACACACAACAACGGCACGGCAATACAGGGAATGTCGAACCAATAGAGCTGTCCGTGGGCAATCATTCGTACAGCTATACCTATGACCCACCAAAAAAATAAAGCGCCTGCTATACCGGTCTTTGAAAACAGGGCTTTTTCGTAATTTCTAGCGAGAAATTGATTGGCGATGTTGAAAATAAGCCCTGCTGAGTTCAAAATCACGCCCAAAGACAATGTAAACCCGAAGAAGTAAAACAACTTGTCTATACTACCTTTTTCTGGCATAAGGTGGAGAATTTTACCTGTTTCGTGGATGTTAAGCAAACGCCCGAAATCTGTGTTTGCCAGAAAACCAGTCAGAGCTCGTGTCGGCGCTTCCAAAAGTGTCTCGTTTGAGAACACGCCGCCGTAGAGAAGCCCCATAAACATAGAGAAGATGCCTACGTAAATTAAAGGACCGCCGAAATTCTTGAAACCTGCCAAAATTTTGCTCTTTCTTTTTTTGATGAGAATCCCTAACAGCAACAGAATACAGCCCTGTCCCACATCTCCGAACATAACGCCGAATAGTAGGGTGAAGAATACGGCCACAAAGAAAGTCGGATCAATGGAACCGTAAAGAGGAGCGCCGTAAGAGAACACCAGCGGTTCAAAACTGGAAGCAAATTTGCCGTGACTCAGGGCGGTAGGCACTTTTTCTGTGCCATTTCTTACAGACTCGACCTCATTGGGGTCAAGAGTACGTGCGCCGATTCGTCCACTCGTAATACGGAGGAGTTCCGTGGTCAGGTTAGCCGCGCAGTCGGCAGGCACCCAACCGGAGAGGAAACAGACATTTTTAGTGGAAATCAATTTCACTTTGATTTTCTCGGTAATTTCGGCCATTATATAAGAAGCGACAAGAGAAAGCACCCTAAATCCATATACGGTTTGCAGGCGTTTTTTTTCCGCGGTGATTTCTTGCAATTCGGATTTGACGCTCTTTTGGCGTTCTTCAAGTCCAGCAAGCATATCCGCCGGTATACCTTTATAATCTTTCGGGATGGCAATGGGCGAAAAATCCTGTTTTTTCAGCTCGGAATCAAGTGCAAAACGTCCCTTGCGGGAAGATGCGGCAAGTACACGTCCGTCATCCAAAGGTATGATTGTTGCTCTGTCCGCAAGATTTTTCCGCACTGCGTCAATGCCATGAGGATCAAGCCGCCCGACTCGGAGCGTGAGGTAGGAGAGCTGATCCAATTCGGAAAACGACGCATTGAGATTGACAAAAGCTTTGGATTCGTTCTGTACATCTTCTAGCTTCTGTTTCTCACGGATTTCTTCATATTCCCTCTCTCTCAAATGAGTGACACGCACACAAATATCATCCACTTCCTGTTCGTCTTTCTGTGTGGGAAGACGCGTGGTCTCGTAAGGCTCGGTCGGCAGTTCGAGTCCCAAATATAAAGCAGAACTTTTGAGCCGTTCCAGTCTATCTTCTATGAATCCGAATTCGGTTTCCGGACGATTTTCTTCTGGAAGAAGTGTTTCTTCAACGGAAGAAAATTGTATGAGTCCGCTTCTACCCAAGAATTCGATAACTACATCCGCGTCTTTTTCGAGAACCGTAAGCTCGATACGTTTCATTTTTCGAGGTCTAATCATATTATCCCCAATAGATTTAAGGATTCACGGGCAGTCATATTGAAACCAAAACCTTCCGCTATACTGGTGAGTATGTCCTCTTCAGACTGCTTGAGTCGTATGAAGCAGAAGACCGAGTCAAGGGTAAATGGTCTTGCCCTGAGACCTTTGTAGACATTTTTACAGAGAAAGGCGGATGCTTGATTCTGGAAATGCCGAGGGTCTATCTTCCAATAACTGCCTGTTTTTTCTTCGTTGACAAATGCCGCCCACTTCCATTTTGTCCATTCGGACCGCGTGTCCAGGGCGAAACCCAGCGATTCGAGCGCATCGTCTGTGAAAACCTTCTTTCCTTCTATAAAAATGAGCATGTCCTTGATTTTTTCAAGGTCTATATTGTAATAGGTTCTCAGCCGCAATGCCCATGCCGCATTGCGAAGGCTTATCTCATCTCCGATGATCTTTTCGATGCCTTTTCTGTCGTTTTTCGGCAATTTTGACAGAGCGTTCCACACAGCGCCATAATAACGGCGGTCGAGCTTCGTCTGCAAAGAAACGACGTCCGCCATATCTTCTTTTAACAGAAACTCGAATTCCGTTCCTTTTAGCATTTTTTCGGTATTGGGATAGGCTTCAAAACTGACGGTACGAAACTCGCCAATGTCGGTCCATGATGGAGGCTTTGTTTCCCTGTCCGTTAGCGCCGACAGGACAGCTTTTATGTCAGCATATTCATAGGCACGTACGAGCAGGACAAGGAACTCTGGCGGCTCTTTGAAACATTCGATGATACCAATGATTTCCCGCACCGTTTTTTCGGCGATACGTCTCTCTAAATCGGGAAGCAACTCGCGTTCTGGCAAATCCTTATTCACGTTGGGGAAAACAACCCGGTCCAGCTCCGCAAGTCGGTTTATACCGCCGAGCATCGAAACTCGCTTACCTACAAAGGATTTCCCGATAATCCCGCAAATCTTGGCATAAATGTAGGCTCTTTCTCCAGATATGACCATGTTTTTTCGGGAGTTAGGAAGTTGGGACATTAATTAAAACGTATTACTGAACTTTCAATAATGACCCTACACTCCAAACTATTTCCATCCTCCTTAAAAGAGAAAACTTTCCATTAGGCGGTTAAAACCATCCTTATCTTCCTTTATATCGTCCAGTCCACGGCGGAAGACATCGAGCTCCTGTTGATAGGAAGCCCGCACAATGGCAATTTCATCGTTGTACTTCGACACACACTCCGCAGATGTCTTTGTGAACTGCTCTTCGTAGCGTAGACGATTCTGCTTTTCGGCCAAGGCTATACGCCTGTCCGCTTCTATTGCCGCATCATTCGCCAAAGATGCAGCTTCAGCCTCAACTTTCAATAAGTGCTGTAAAACGTCTCTGTCTTCCACTATTTTCCCTTTTATATCAGGGAATGGGGAGTTATGTTTCAACAACATTCAGTAACGAAAATTCCCCTTCCCCATTTCTTATCTCTGCACTATAAGGCTGTCCTCATAACGCTTCAGTACCACGCTTACACCAGCCGCGTCTTTTTGCATAGTCAAATCCTTGTAGAACTGGGGATTCGATAGCAATTCAGCCAGCCGTTTCAAAACACGCAAATGTTTTTCCGAGTGCTTCGGCACTAGTATCATAAAGATAAGGTGGACCGGATCGCCGTCCAACGCCTCGTAGTCGATGCCCTTGCGAGATATTCCCAGCATCCCGTAGAGGTCGTCAAGACAGTCCATCCTCCCGTGGGGAATGGCAATGCCTTTCTGTATGCCTGTTGACATAAGCTTTTCACGCTCGCGCAAGCTATCGAGTATTTCACTCCGTCTGTTAAAGTTTCGACGGCTACAGAAAACATCGACCAATTCCTCAAAAGCCTCATCCTTATCGTCTGCATCTAAATCGACCTTGATAAGGTCTTGAGGGAACACTTCATTCAACAACATTTCCGACCTCGCTCAATCAGCCGACTGTTCTTCGGACGTGGTCGAAGAGTCAGTAGCTTTCCCGCTGATTTCCTCATCAACCCACGAATTTCCTTCTTGCTCTGTTGAAAGCTGTCTACCCGCGGACTCCACACCGCTTCCACTTGACGTCTTGTTCACGAGCGCCAGTCCCAGGCTCAGTACGAGAAACAAGACGCCCAATATAGAAGTCGCCCGTGTCAGAATATTGCCCGACCGCGAGCCGAAAGCCGAAGAACTACCGCCCGCAAAAATACCGCCTAAACTGTCGCCCTCTTCATCTTGCACTAACACCAACAACACTAAGAGAACCGCCGTAATAATAAAAAAAACCAATAAAACTGTTCCAAGAACACCCATTAGTCACTCCGATGCCGGACATGGAATAAACAGTCGTATCCGGCGCAAATTTTCTATAAGTTTACAATAAAGCAAAAATTTGTGCAAGTCCCTCGAATGCGCCAATAAGACATCTAAAAGTTTCCGCAATTTACGGATAAAGCTTGGATGCCACACTTCAAACAATATTGAGCCGTAGACCGCCACGCTACTCTCGCTCAGGCTTCTTGTATGATTTGCAAGGTTCGTTCCGTACACTTCTCCCAAGAGAACGCCTTGACCCGTTCAAGCCCCAGTGCGCGGTATTTGCGGTAGATGTCGTGATTTGTGGCGAGCGTTACCATGCGGTCAGCCATGTCCTCAGGATTTTCCGCGTCAAAATACAGGGCCGCATGTTCCGCAGTTTCCGGCAAGGAAGCGGCGCGGGCGCACGTTACTGGAATCCCGCATGCCATTGCTTCAAGCACACCCAGTCCGAAGCCTTCATAGAGCGAGGGTATGACCACCATATCCGACCCCGTATACAAGGCGGGCAGGCTGTCGAACGGGAAATGCCCTGTAAAGAAGATATCTGTCTTATAGGGGGACCCGGCCGCAACTTCTTTGACTTTTTCTGCCCCCCGACTGTCGCTCCCGGCACACACAAGACGATGCGGATAGTGGGTGCGTTCCTTGAATATGTTGAATGCTGCGATGAGCTTGATGTGGTTCTTCACAGGATGCTCTATACGGGAAATGTAGAGGATATACGGCTGACGGAAGCTGAAAGGCTGAATAAGCACGATGCTGTCTTCATTCTTTGGACGGGGGTAGAATTTAGTAGTGTCGATACCATTAGGTACCACTTCGATAGAGGACTCGCGCACTTTCGCTATGTCAATCAGTTCCTGTTTGACAAAACCGCTCACCGCGATGATTTTATCCATACGGCGTAGGACATTGGGAAAGATGAATCGGAGGAATGAACCGATGTAATCCGTCTTCTCTCGTACGCCCCAGTAACGCGCCATATCGTGAACCGTTCCTATGGTGGGACACGGGGAGTCATAAGGTAACCGCTTGTGCGCCGCCGGAAAAAAACACGCATTGTAGGCGCGTCTGCGGGCAAATTGCGGGTATTGAAACACATGCCAGGCCATATTAGGAAATCTACCGTTTATCCGACACTGGGGGATAAACTCGAAGTTGGGCGTGGACTCGCTAAAAGTAAAACGGTCGAATTCCCATCCGAAAAGCTCGTAACTCGCTCCGGAAGACGGCGGAATCCGTTTCAACAGTTGCATCAAATACATACCTACCCCTGAATTACCGATGTCACAAGAAAATACGTCAATACCAATCTTCATGGAGTCTCCTTTTCAGTGAAGAGTGAATGTCATACAAAAGCGGGAAACTTTCACTCAACGACTGCTATTCACAGTTCATTCTCATTAGTGATACATATTCAACTTAAATTCAATCTCGAACCGTTTCCCGGTATCCAAAGAGATTGGTTTTATCGGCGCGATGTTCGTAGACTGGTACATAACAGCGACATCAAGTGCATCGCCGTTTCCCAGTGGGCAAGGCGTCCTAACTGACGTTATATAGGCGTCAAAAAATCTATCCGCAGTGATGACGACAACGGTTTCGTTCTTTATGTCTTGAAATTTTACGCCTTGAACATGTACCAGCGCTTCTCCCAGATTGACGGGATCTTTTGTTTCGTCATTGAGCTTGAATATCCGTAAAAAAGCCGGCCCGTCACCGGGAAATGAAATATCGATACTGGGAATAAAAAAAAATTCTACGTCCGCTCCCTTGTTTTCAAGCGAGTACTGAACCGTCAACACGCTCTTTTTTAGATGAAAAGTCTTTTCCATCTCTATGTTTCCAAATGGAAGGTCCGTGTTGGCAGGCAGGCGAAAGACGACCCTTCCATGGGACTTGTCTACTTCCTGTATTTCAAAATTTTCTTTCCCGCAGAAGCGGAATTTGTGTTTGTCCGGATGTGTCTCTAGGAATCCGGTTTTGGCTTTGTGAATGTCCATCTCGACCGCAGGTCCTGCGAAGAGGATATCAAAAGACGTTTCTTTGGGCGCAAGCACATCGTAGAACGCGGTCCGCCTATCGCCGTCCGGAGACACAGTGAAGGTATCCAAATAATTAAACGTTTTCGGCAAGTAATCCAGCTCGAACACGCTCGCGCCCTGGTGTCTGATGTAACAGTTGACGTGTTCTTCCTGAAACAGAAATTCTTCTTTTCCATCAAGATCGAAGTCAAAAGCCAAGAGCGAAGGTGTGAAATTCTCTTTTTCTCTACTGATTTTTTCCGCTTCAAGAAGGGCTTTATACGCAGCCTTGCGTACCGCATGGTGATAGACCCCGCCACTGACCGAAGGGCAGAACGCATCGTAGACCTGGGCTTTCCAGATTTCTTCTTTTGCGGTACGTTTCCGCGACTTGTCGCCCTTGAGCTGGTTGATAAGTAGACCGGTAAATAGCATCTTTGAATAGATGCCATTGGCTTCCGAATATTTGATGAGGAACTGACGAGGCGGTTCGTATCGCGGCGCGGACGTGTCTTTTGACAAGGCGTCGAAGCTCAACGAACCAGGAAAATACGCTTTTGGCGGATGTTTGAAATTCCGATAAATTTTTGAAGGCGCCGTAAAATCAACGCTCGATTCAAAGCAGGCGAGGTCTTCAAAGAAGAACTGATAGGTAAAGTCAGGTGACTCAGTCTCTTCGGCAAAAAGAACGTCTGGAAACGCACAAATGACCTTTTCTTTATCGGGTATTTTCTGGGAAAGCAGGTCTGCCAAAACAGTTCCCGCTCTTTTCTGGGCAAAAAGAGAATTCAAATTACGAGCAACCGGAAACACCATAATGGTCTTGCCTTGGTCTTCGGTGACGCATGGGGACTCGCCGGACAAACCCGCAAGTAGAAATTGGTCTTCATCGAGGAATGTGTAGAGCATACCGCTGTTATACAGGGGAACCACCAGACTTTGCTCCCATGCCAGAGCGGGCAAACGGCACCCCTGTGGACGTTTACCGAACTGTTTGCGCAGATATGTGGTGAGAAACTCAATCTGTCCCAGTTTGTCGGCGAGCGGAATCAGAGGCATCATAGGTTCGTAAAAGCCGCCGCCTAGCATCTCTACTTGTTTGCGGGAAGCCATTTCTTCAATAAGCATAAAAAATTCAGGATGCGCCCGTTCCAGCCAATGTAACAGAATACCTGAATAGTGCAGGGTCGCCTGAATTCTGGGGAACTTGTAGAGTGCCGATATAAAAGGCTTGAGCTTTTTGCGATAGGTTCTTTCGTATTCATCGAAATCTATACCCGGCGGCAGATGATTATGCGAACCTAATATAAAACTTACTTTCTCCACCATTTTTCCTTAAAACTTTATGGATGTTTTTCAATAATCCGCTATCATATAGGGAATCTTTGAAAAACCCCGAGTCACCGCTGAAAACCGCGCGCCTTGAACACATACCGGTTATGAACGATGCCTTCCATTTATCTTCCTGCTAATGCATTGAACAACAACGTGGCAGACGATGTGAAGATAAGGGATAAGAGTCCCATCGAAATAAGCGCAAGCGGTTTCCCTCGCAGAAACACGGGAACCGTTTCCATAAATGCCTTTTTGCGGATTTCGTTGAGTATGAACATTGAAAATAATATCCCCACAGCGAAACTCAATGACACGATGAAGGCTTCCAGAAAGGTCCCCGCGATGTGTATGGTCAGCGCGAGAGAAAGTGGGACAATCCCCTCATATGCAGACAGAGGAGTGAAAATCTTCTTTTCCGTTTCATGGAATATATTCCGCCAGAGCTTGTCGGCGAGATTTTCAAGTCCCAGGCAGGCCAGAGAGCAAAACGGGAAAAGTAGTATATAACCGAAGAATATGGAAAAGAAAGGGATAAGGACGTAGGTGAATACCGCCCACAGAAGCCACACGTTCACAAAAAGGACACCCATTTGCAAGAAAGGCAGAGGCGCCGTCCTTTCGCCGGTCAGCTCACGCACACCCAAGCCAAACTGGACAACGAGGTTGAAGGCGAGAATCGCGAAAATAATCAATAATATCATACCTTCCCTCCGGTATACTGGCGTTTCATGCCGATAAACAAGGCTGTGATGTAGCCTAGGAGCAAAAACGCACCGGATGCGCTCGCAAGAATTCTGATAGGCAGAAAATCATTTTCGCGGGAGTCTCCGAACAGCTCTACGATACCCTGTCCCCCGCCCGGAAATGAAAGCGATTTGAAACCCAGCGGCTCCCTCATAAGGGAAAGACCTATGATGGGAATCCCTATCATCAAGGCATCCCACACCGCGTAGGAGACCGCGTCCACGACCGAGGCGGTCCCAATCTCCTTGAATGTGTTTGAGCCTATGAAACAACAGGGTATCAATAACGTTATGTACAAGCTCCCTAGAGAGAGAAACGGACTCACGAGCCACAGTAAAAAAAGGTAGACTCCAGTGATGAATCCCATTAGAAATACGATGACGATGCTTTTTCCTGTTTCGGGCAGAATCGGTTTTGCGGAAGAAACGGTGATAGCAGTCAAGACATAAACCCATACGAGTCCCGCAGCCGCGGCTATCGCAAAGGCGAGTCTACCCGAAGCTATAAGTAAAAGACCCGAACAGGAAAGAGTCGCAAGCGGCGAATCAAAAAGCATTTGAGTTTTAAAATTCATATTTTATCCCTATCTCCTTTTCTATACGGCGGATATGAATGTCGATAAGCCCTTTTGAGATACGCGCATAAACGGTCTTCGCGTAATTGTTCAAGGGTTCGACCTCAATGTCCGCACCATTCACAAAAGCAATATATGGGACCGGAATGCCTCCATCCATAACGGCAAACATCACAGCTCTCTCATCAGTATCGCTTAGGGTCCACCATATTCCAGCCGCGCTCATGCCGTCCGGAGAAACAAGCAATCTGTCATTTTCGCCGTTCTCCACAAGCAGTCTGTTTATCGAGCGTCGAAGAATCTCATTGCGAACAGGCTGGGTAAAAAAGAACAAAAGCCATCCGACTAAAAGAATGCCTGCTATCCATACCGCTATTATTTTTGTGTCTTTCAAAATAAAACTCCTTTGTTTAGAGAAATGAACAGGGCTTGACCTATTCTCCGGTTCCGTTTCCCTTATACAACAGTCTGCTTTCCAGACTTCTCACCATAGGAACAAATGCGTTAACCAGAACAACGGCGAAAAAAGCGCCGTAGAGTTCACCGCTGTAGTAACGAAAGATGAAGGTAAAGACTCCCGCTAAAAGAGCACAGACGCATGCACCTCGGTCGGATTTTGGACCGGTGACCGGTTCGGGCAATAGTAAGAAAGCAACCGCGATAGTTCCCCCGGACAGAAAGGCGGTTAATACGTCTCCACCGCCGAAGAACTTAACCATTGCACCGTAAACCGCGAGGTAAACCACAGGAACCCACACGCGGATGGTCTGGGATGCGGCTATGATGATGGTTCCTAAGAGAAGGGCAAGCAAACCCCTGTCCGCGATGACGGCCGCGCTTCTGCTTCCAAAGACATCCAGATACCCAGTAGGCAATTCAGCTCCAAACAAGGAGAATATAGTGTTGTTGAGGAAATTCGACATAGACTCGGCCGCGAAAAAGTCGCTGAACACCACGTGCGAAATACTGCTTTCAACCGATGACGTCATACTTTTCTCAAAAACGCCGCTCCACGAAAAACGGACAAAAAGCCATCCACCGAGAGCCGGGTTCACCCAGTTTGCACCGAGTCCCCCAAAGCTATACTTGACCACTATCATAGCAAAAACCGCGCCCATCGCCGCGTAGAGGGGACTGATGTTGTTAGGCAACAAAAGGGTCAGTACCAAAGCCGAAGCTATGGAACTGCCGTCTTTTATCATCGTACTTTTTTCCGTTCGGAAATAAATGACAAATTCACATACAAAGGCCGCGCCCATCGCGGCGACAGCTATGACGAGCGAGGAAAACGAATCAGTAAGGGACGACTGAACGACCGCTAGAAACGCGGCAAGGCTCACCAGCCACATACGAGGCGTTGTCTGCCGTGCAAGGTTGATTTGTGGTTTCATCCTGCCCCCTGATTTGTCTGCGCTCCGTAGATAATGGTCTTCAAAGGGATCCGCGAGGGACAGACCGCCTCGCAACACCCACAACCATGACATCCACATACCGCGAGGGCGCCATCCGTCTTACAGCGTTTGAATAGTTCCTCAGGGTCAAGTCCCATGGGACAGACGCTCCTACATTCGCCGCAGTCGATGCAACTTCGCTCGGCTGTCCCGCCAACCTGTTCTTTTTTCAATGCGGCGACCGCGTAGCTGGTTTTGACAATCGGTTCGTCAATATCAAGAATAGCGCGCCCCGCCAACGGCGAACCTATCACGATGCGTTCAGGAATGTTTACCAGTCCACCGCATTGATCGAAGACATCCCGCAGCCGCGTACCGATACGGACTTTTAATACCTTCGGCTCCTTGACAGCGGAACCGCCTACGGCAACGTATCTGTCCAATATAGGCTTCCTGAATTTAACCGCGTCGAAAATGGCCGCTATGGTGGCGGGGCCAGCTATGAAAAGATACCCCAGTTTTTCTTTTTTTTCATTTTTTTCATAAGAGCGGAGCGACAGCTCCAGTTCTCTTCTGTTTCGTTGCGGATATTTATTGCCCACGACAACTAAATCTACGGGAGTTTTCTGCGACAAGGGATGTCGGGAAATGGCTGCTATGAATCGCGCCGCCAACTTCTTATCGTTTTTCGATACCGCGTAAACGATTCTGCTTGCTTTGCATACACGGGCGGTGATGAAAGCGCCTTCAACGATATCCTTCAGGCGTCTGTCGCACAACACTATATCCGCGGCGAGCCATGGGTCGTCAAACACACACCTAACCACCAGTGTTATGGAATCTGAAAACCGACTCAATTCGGCGAACAAATCAGCCAGAGGTCTCCCTCCATCGTCCATCTCGACGATACCGTACTCAGCGATGATGCGCTGTATATCAGAAGAAGACAAGTCCTCCCATGTGTTCGGAGTCTCCCGTTTGCCCAATTTCTCGAAACTACCCTCCAGCCGCACAACCAAAGCCTCATTTGCCACGCCATCAATGGTCTTCCATGATGCCATACGCACCACTTTACCCGGGACGGTCGCGTGGACATTTGCCGAACCCGCGCCTTGTCCTCGTCCTATGAGCATTCCTTCTTTCACGTATTCGCCAATGAAAACGATTGGATACGCTTTATTGCCTGTATGCTGAATCAAGGGAATCACAGAAAGCACGGGCAAAAAAGCCGTCTCGAACTTGCGTGGTACGAAAGGGTCTTCAAATACGATACCGCCGCGGGGCATAGAGTAAACTTTTACATTCATGCCGCTATCCGCCTTCGGAACAGCTTCCGTTTTTCATCATACATAAACATCTTTTTCTTCTCACTCCCTTGTCCTTTTCGGAAAAAACCAAGCAACGCCAAAACGCACAGTGGAAACAATAGGGCTAACGATATGAATTCCTCTGAGTTGAAAGTTGGCGTTCCAACTTTCAGACCGTTCTCCGTTTGTACGCCATTATGTCCCGATTTCTCCAAAAAATCCATTAATTTCTTTAAAAAAAATTCTTTCGGAACGAATTCCGGTAGTTTTTCTTTATTATAGGGTTTTGCGCCAGCGATAAGCCCGTCATCCCCCAGGTAATATTCCTCATAATACGATTTACCGCCATCCAACCTCATCGTGGAAAAACTTCTCTGAAAAGCGACGTGTTTTTGGTACTCACTTTCGTCAATCAAATACGCAGGGTCCCCCCAGTTCCCGATGCTATAGTCGGACGGTAAATCCAATGCGCCGGGCAGAAATAGCGCCACCGCGGCCGCAGCTCCAAAAGGGAGCGTATTTTTCGCAAACAGTGGTTCCTTTCCAGCTATCCTGATTATCGGAATAGGCATGAACCTTCGCCCTCGTGTCATCGCGGCCCGTGTAGACGCGATAAGTAAAACAACTATGAAAAAACAACAGAAAACACCCGCGGTAAGCATCGGCGATGTTTCGCTTTTCTTTCCTATTCCTATAAAAAAATAGCCCACGACAAACAGAATAAACAAAATCACACGGAAGGGAAATCGCTGAAAAAATTTCACTCCTCTCAAATGTGGAAACCGAAACCATTCCTGCACCCTTCTGAGATTCCCTTCACACAGGCAGACAATAAAAAATTCTTTCAAAGGCTCACACGCGATACTCCCTGCCGCGAGTAAGAATGCGGTCATAGCAAGACCGGGTAAACCGGTAAAGGCGAATCCTCCAGTCAATGGCAGGAGCAAAAACCCCATCCATAATGGTCTTGTCAGAATAAGCGCTATCAACATCGCGACGCAGAAAATAACCGCATAGAACCACACCGGCTCCTCGTACCCCAAAAATTCTACCGTAAAGGGAATGTCCTGCAAAACGGACGCAAAGTCTGCCCGCATAACGGCTGTTTCGTGTTTGTTCACCTCCTGGGAAAGCGGCACGAAAAACAACCGCCTGTCGTCCCGTACAAAAAAGGCATTCACTCGTCTCGCGTACCCATCATTCCGCGGATCAAAATTTTCTATTTCCCCTTGAAATTCGTCCAGGGGGATTTCCCGTATTGTTTCAAAATCATTAAGAAAAACGGTCTGCGTTGACTCGGAAATGTAATTCCTACCGATTTCGCTTTTGGCGAGCTTCTCTCCAATATCCCTGTCGTTGAGCGTTGCATCAAAAATAAGAACCGCGTACTCGTAGCCGTATTTTTTAGGCGCTGTATTCAATCCCGCAAATAGAAGAATAACCGTAAAACCAAGAGAGCATAGAACTGTTATTGACGCAAGCGCGAATTTCATCGTTGTATAGAAGGATGTGGGGGAATAGATTTTTGTCAGTAACAACGAACCCACTCTCATTTCTCCCACTTCCCCCTATCTCCTCTCCTTCTATAAAAAGGCATAAGCCGCAGCTATGAACACACCAAGCAGAGCGCCAACGGCAACCTCAAGCGGCTTGTGTCCGTGAATTTCCTTTACCGGCTTGAATTCGACATTCAATTTTTCGGCAATAGCTTTTCCGAGAGCGTTCAAGCTCCGCGACTGAAGCCCGGACGACCGCCTGACCCCCATAGCGTCCCGCATGACGATGAGGGCGAGCCAAAACGACATGATGAACAAGTTGGACCCGACCCCTTCGGTGAAAGCCACGGATGTAGTCATCGCCGCAACAAGGGCCGCATGACTGGACGGCATACCACCGGTCCGCCACACCAATGCCGCAAACACATCATACACTCCCTTTTTGTGCGGACTCAACAAAACTATCACCGCTTTGATAAGTTGCGCGAAAAACCAGCTCGTCACGGACGCGAGAAAAATCGGATTCTCAAAAAACGCCTTTAATGACGATGTTCTCATTGGATATCGAACCTCTATAGAAACTCAGCGTTGGGAATTGGAAGTGGATTTTTGGGTGCAAGATACCGTATACCGCTTAATAAAGAACGAACTCTGCTTTCTAACAACAGCACTACTTCCAACTCCCAGCCTCTTCTCATTCCCCATACCCGGCAATAACATCTCTGAAGAAATAAGCGCTGTCTTTCAGCGTCCGTTTCTGGGTGGCATAGTCCACACGCACGATACCAAAACGCTTCGTGTAACCAAAAGACCATTCGAAGTTGTCCAATAAAGACCACACAAAATATCCTTTAAGTGGAACACCGTCCGCTATGAGCCGCAAACAGACGTCCACATGTTTCTTAAAGTAGTCTATTCGTTCACGGTCGTGGATACGTCCATCCACTTCCACAACATCCTCCGCGGCCGCGCCGTTTTCTGTGATGTAGATAGGGAGTTTTCCGTCGGTCACGGCGTTTACCCACTTAATTTGCCGATAAAGTCCCTCGGGCACGACTGGCCATCCTATGTCTGTGCGTTCCTGCCAGAACGGGGCCTGGCTGTAGCCCATCGGATTGTTTTTATCGGCAATAATCGCGTTTTCAAAATAATAATTCAAGCCGATGAAGTCTATTTTTTCGGCAATGGTCTCTATATCGCCCGATTCAAGGGGTAACTTCCACCCGTTTTCAGTCAGTACTTTAGGATAGCCTTTGCCCATAAGTGGGAACACGAACAATTCCGCTTCGTAAGAGCGAGCGAGTTGCGCCGCAGAAACGTCCGCCGGGTTCTTAGTCGCAGGACGCGGGGTGCTGATGTTTAAAACGATACCTATGGGCGCCTTAAGTCCAGTTTTGCGATATGCTTGAACCGCTTTGGCGTGAGCCAGCAGAACGTGGTGTACCGCACGGATGCACTGAACCGGATCTTGAATGCCAGGCGCGTGTCTACCTGCCATATAACCCAAGAATGCGATACAGAGCGGCTCATTCATGGTTATCCATAAGTCCACGCAATCGCCGAATTCTCTAAAACAGACCTTCGCGTATTCAACAAAAGCATCCACGATGAAGCGTTCCGCCCATCCGCCCTTGTCTTGCAAGACTTGGGGTAAGTCCCAGTGATAGAGGGTGGCGCAGGTTTGGATGCCGTATTTACGTAGTTCCGCGCAGAGGTTGCGGTAATAGGCAACCCCTTCGGCGTTTACTACACCAGTACCGTCAGGGAGGATTCGGCACCAAGAAATCGAAAAACGATAACTTTTGAAACCAAGTTCTGCGATGAGAGCGGCGTCTTCTTTATAGCGGTGGTATTGGTCGCAGGCTACGTCTCCGTTTTCACCCGCAAACGTAGCGCCCGGAACACGACAGAACGTATCCCAGATGCTTTCACTGCGTCCGCCTTCATGGGATGCACCTTCCACCTGATAGGCAGCAGTTGCCACTCCCCATAAGAAATTGTCAGGAAATCTTTTCATATAGATATACTACCATAAAAATAACGTAATTGGCAAGAGGGGGAAATCATATTAACTGGAATTTAACAACGATGGCTAGAGATATTCGAAGCATTCGTGGATTATATAAAAAGTGATCCGCGAATTACAAGCTTGCCTATGGTAAACTCAATAACTCCGAAATAATTTCTGTGTTTAATTCGCGGACTAAAGTTATTCTTTGTCGTTACTTTGCTGACTCTACTTGTTCTTTGGGAAGAACTAGATTCAGGATGATACCCACCAGTGCCGATATCGCAATAGCCCCAAGCTCGAAGGTGAAGCCGCCTATGGAGAAGGCTATACGGCTTCCCCCCACGCCGAGGATGAATATGATTGACGCTATGATGAGGTTACGGCTATCGTCAAAGTTGACCTTGTTGACAACTAATTGTTTCAAGCCATTAACCGCGATACTTCCGTAGAGCAGGATACACACGCCGCCAAGTACTGGCGTAGGCAGAGCTTGCAGGAAAGCGCCGAACTTACCGAAAAAGGACAGTAGAATGGCGATGATGCCCGCGAATATGAAGACAGACACCGAGTAGACCTTGGTCGTGGAGAGCACGCCGAGCGATTCGCCATAGGTCGTGTTACAAACCGAGCCGGTAAGACCGGCAAGCGCGGTTGCCAGCCCATCACCTGCTATGGTACGGTGCAGTCCTGGATCTTTCACATAGTCCCTGCCCACGATGTCGCCCGTTACGATGGTGTGACCAATGTGTTCGCAGATGGTCGCAAATGATACGATAGCAAAAGTAATGATTACTGCGATGTTGAATTCAGGGATGACAAACTGCGGCAAGTTGATGGTAGGCGCGGTTTTGATTACTTCAAATGAGACGAACTTGAACGCCGGATTAAGCAAGCCAAGCAGGAAGGTTATCAAGTAGCCGCCTGCAAGCCCGATGATGATGGATATACTCGACACAAACGGGATTTTGGAATAATTCGCCACTATGGTAATGACTAGGGTGATGGCGGCGATAGCAAGCGCATGGATGCTGTAGTCGCCATTGACGCCTGTTGACACCATATCGATAGCTGTTCCGGCGAGTGCGAGTCCGATGACCGAGACTACCGGACCAATAACCACTGGCGGCAGTATACGGTGAATCCAGTTTGGGCCCACGAAGTAAATCAGCGCCGCAATGAGACAGTAGAACACGCCTGACACGACAGCACCACCCGCGAGGTAGCCGGCACCGTATTGACCCAGCACGAGAATCGCAGGTGCGATGAAGGCAAAAGAACTGCCAACGAAGTTCGGCACCTTGAACTTTGTAACGACAAGATAGACGATGGTACCGAGACCCGCACTGAATATGGCGTAAAGCGGGTTTATGCCGACCAGAATCGGCACAAGCACCGTCGCCCCGAAACACGCCAAGAGGTGCTGCAAGCCGTAGAACACGCTTTGCACTACTGGCGGTTTGTCATCCACACCGTAGTAAATCGATTTTTCTGAGGTTGCCATTATTTCTCCTTTTATTTTTGAAAGAGGACCATTTCAAAGCATTGCCTGCGATTGTCCGTCCGTCCCCTTACGCTACGCCGTTGCAAATGCTACATTTCCATTTCAAGAGCGTATCTGCTTAACCATTCCGCAGATAATAGCGTTGTTAGTCTATAGAAATCTGTATTCTTTGTCAAGGCATAGGTGGAAAGGTGGATGTATTTGCTTGTCCTCGCATTTTTCGTATAAATAGAGACTATCCCTAGAGCAACCGACTTTGAGGACAGACTCTAAATAAAGGCATCTTCTCGCTGTGCTATCGTTCCGCCACCCACGACAATGTCTCCGTCGTAAAGCACAACCGCCTGTCCAGGCGTAATAGCCCGCTGGGGTTCGTCAAAAACCACGCGCAGTTCGTCCGCGTTCGTCTGCTCCACGACCGCTGGCTGTTCCCGCTGTAAGTAGCGTGTTTTCGCCGTCACGCGGAGCGGCTTGTCAAGTCTATCGCAGGCGATGAGGTTGATTGAAACTGCAACAAGACTCTTTTTCCAGAGCGATTCATCTCCCCCTATCGTGATGGTGTTATTTTCCGCAGACTTTGCCGCCACGTAAATCGGACTCCCAAACGCAAGTCCAAGTCCTCGTCTCTGCCCGATGGTATAGCGGATAAGCCCTCTGTGTCTACCCACGATCTTACCGTCAAAGTCAACGACATCGCCGCAAGGCGCGGATTTGCCCCGCCATTTCTCGATGAACGCGGCGTAATCACCGTCAGGGGCAAAGCAGATGTCCTGGCTGTCACCTTTTTCTGCATTCACTAAGCCGTTTTCCACCGCAATCTCTCGTACTCGAGTCTTGGTCAAGCCTCCGAGCGGAAAAACCACACGCGACAACTGCTCCTGCGTCAACATATAGAGTACGTAAGACTGATCTTTTTTCGCATCTATGGCTTTTTTCAATAGAAAACGATCGCCTGACCACTCGATTTGCGCGTAATGACCGGTGGCGATATAGTCAAATTCAAGTTGCCGCGCCCTTTGGATGAGTTTCTCAAACTTGAGACATCGGTTACATTCGATACATGGGTTCGGGGTGCCGCCTCTTTCATACGTCTCAACGAAGTCGCGGATAACCATCTCTTTGAAATCATCCGTGAAATTCAGTACATAATGCGGCATATTCAGGCGGAAGGCAACGGCTTTCGCGTCCTCCACGTCAGACAGAGAACAGCACCCGCTCGGCGGCGCGGCTAAATCCTCTGAATCAAAGAGCTTCATGGTAACACCGGCACACTCATAACCCTCCTGTAACATAAGCGCCGCCGCAACAGAGCTATCTACCCCACCCGACATAGCGATGAGGGATTTTTTCATATTTTTCATATTTTTTTATAAGCTAGAAGTTGAGAATAGGGAGTATTGTTAGTAAGCGAAATCAAATACGTAACAAAACCACTCCCTATCTTCCTAGTACCACTTAATAAGCCCAGTGCGGTAGGGATGAATCAGCGCATTATGTTTGGGCAAGATACGCACCGTGTGCCCCTGCATACCAGTATCCATACATTCGATACGCACATGATACCGGTAGACGCTCCCTTCGTTATCGAGAGGCTTCATTTCGCACCGCCGGGCATTTTCAATCAGCCCGTTCTTGTTCGAGATTGCTCCGTGGTAAAGCTCGACCTGAATCTCTTCCGAAGTGAGGGATGCAAGGTCAACAAACGCCGTCACGGTCAGGGAGTCGCCCCGCTGCATGACCGGCTTCGCATTGGACTCTACACGAGTGATCCTTAACTGATTCCATATATGCTGGAGTTTGACCATATAAGCCGCTATTGACTTTACTTCCGCATAATCGCCCCGCACCATACGCCGGTAGTTCTTGAGCGCTGGAAAATAGAAGTTGTTAGAATAGTCCATGAGCATACGGTGGCAAGACATAGACTGCCCTATCTGCTTCATATCGGCTTTCATACGCTTTATCCATTCACGGGGCAATCCGTCCCGCCCGCGCTGGTAGAACAAGGGGATGATGTCCCGTTCAAGCAGATCGTAGAGCGCCTTACTTTCCACGTCATCCTGTAGATTGGTGTCCGTATACTGCTCGCCCTGCCCAATTGCCCAGCCGACTTCCGGGGTGTAAGCCTCATCCCACCATCCATCCAAAATTGAACAATTCAGGACGCCGTTCATAGCTGCTTTCATACCGCTGGTACCGGAGGCTTCGAGCGGTCTGCGTGGTGTGTTGAGCCACACATCTCCACCGCTGGTAAGGTATTTGGCGACCGTCATATCGTAGTTTTCAATGAAGACGATCCGACTGGTGATGTCGTATTTTTCGGCAAAATGGATGATTTCGCGAATGATTTCCTTACCGGGCATATCGTGAGGATGGGCTTTTCCGGCGAAGATGAGCTGAACCGGATGTTCGTTATCCTTGACGAGACGGAGCAGGCGTTCCGGATCACGGAGTAGCAGGTTGCCGCGCTTGTAAGTGGCAAAGCGCCGCGCAAAGCAGAGGGTCAACGCATAGGGAGAGAGCGCGTCCTCGGCTTGCTGAATTCTGCGTTCCACTGCGCCGGTACGTTGAATATGGCGCTTAATACGCTCGCGGGCAAAGGCGACTAGTCGCTCACGGCGTCTTTCATGAGTACGCCATAATTCTTCGTCTGAAATGCGGTCGATGCGCTCCCATATACTCAAATCGGTCGGTTCATCCTGAAAACGGGGACCGAAATAGCGGTCGAGCAATTCAGTCATACCGTTGGAGAGCCAGGTGCGGGAATGGACGCCGTTGGTAATGTGGTGAATCGGTACTTCATCAAGAGGGAGACCGGGCCATAATCCCTTCCACATCTCTCGGGACACGATCCCGTGGAGTCTGGCGACTCCATTTGCATAAGCGGCCATCTTCAAGGCAAGCACCGTGAGACAGAAAGTTTCATTGTCATCCTTGGGGTTGACGCGGCCGAGAGCGAGGAAATCTTGCCACGAGATGCCCAGAATGTCGGTCCATCCGCGGAAGTATCTTTCCATAAGCCCTATGTCAAAACGCTCGTTACCGGCTGGAACCGGCGTATGCGTAGTGAATACATTGGTAGGCCACACCGCCTCGCGGGCTTCATCGAAACTGAAGCCCTTTTCCACCATGATTTCACGAATCCGCTCCAGTCCGAGGAATGCCGAGTGTCCTTCGTTCATATGGGTGGCGGCCGGGTTGATGCCGAGGGCGCGGAGGGCGCGGATACCGCCTATACCGAGCAAGATTTCCTGTTGAATACGGGTTTCTGTGTTCCCTCCGTAGAGAGTCGCAGTAACGTTACGGATGTCCTGAGCGTTTTCATCAATATTCGTGTCCAAAAGATAAAGCGAAGAACGCCCGACTTTGACCTCCCAAATCTGGGCGACTGCAATTCTGCCCGCCAAGTCAACGGTAATCTTGATGGGTTTGCCGTTTCTGTCAATTTTCTTCTCTACAGGCATATTATACCAGTCGTTTTCCGGGTAACTTTCCTGTTGAAACCCGTCCGCGTTCAACTGCTGGACGAAGTAGCCCTGTCGATAGAGAAGTCCTACACCTACGAGCGGGAGTCCCAAATCCGACGAGGTTTTTATGTGATCACCGGAGAGGATACCCAAGCCGCCTGAATAGATGGGCAGGCTGATATCCATGCCGTATTCCATTGAGAAATACGCTACAACTTCGCGCTTAGTTCCTTTGTACCAGGTTTCTCCCTTCTTGTACTTAAGGAATTTGGAGTAAACAGCGTTGAGCGCCGCAAGGTAGGAATCGTCGTTTGCAGCTTTGGCAAGGCACTCATGACTCGCCATGCCGAGTGTACGGACGGGATTTTGCTGTGATTGGAGCCACGCATCGTAATCCAAGCGGATGAAGAGCTGAATAGCGTCAAAGTTCCATGATAACCAGAGGTTTCTGGCTATTTCTTCCAATGGCTTTAAGGCATTGGGGAGTTTCGGTTTAACCGTATATGTTGAAATATTCATATACTATAGAGTATGATTATATTGTAAAATTGTCAACTATCACAAAAAGATTTATCGAAAACGGCGTCCAACCCCTGCCCTTTAGTCTTTGAGGCGGAGGTGGGAATGTCAAAAAATTTAAAAAACCGCTTGACAATTCTCCATTTTTGAGTAATTATATTTCCATGCAGCAACGATTACACATTAACACAATTCAACAAAACGCGCTCTCGCTTATGGGCGATATGCCCCCCCCCCCCGTATAAATTTTTTAGTATATACAACCTATACAAGTCCGCGAACACGCGGGCGTTCTCATATCCCTTTAAGGTATTCCCAATACGAGGAGTCCGTCTTTGCCTCACGGGAGTCAGGTTTTGACTCACGAGAGGCAAACTTTGAATTCACAGAGTCACATTTTAAATTCCGAGAGTCACATTTTGAATTCACAGAGTCACGTTTTAAATTCCGAGAGTCTCGTTTTGACTCACCAGAGTCAAACTTTAAATTCAGGGAGTCAAACTCTGACTCACCAGAGTCAGAGTTTGAATTCATAGAGTATTTTTTTAGGAGGAGTAGAAATGAATAGTTTCATGCCGTTTGCCGAGGCGAAGTTTGCCGAATTCGCGGAAGTCTTCACCGAGGCTGCAGAGGAACTTGCCGACACGCTGGGCATACCGGCGGACGTGGCAACGAAACAAAAGGGGCAGTTCACCGCGTACAAGGCGGCGTTTACCGCCTGTGAGTCGCCCAACGCGGGACCGGTGGACCGCGAGGGCCGCAAGGAAAAGAGGGGCGCTCTTGAACTCTCGATACGCAAAATTAAGAACGCGTACATCGACGGAGACCCCAAAGGCGTTGTAACCAACGAGATACGGCTGCGGTTCGGACTGCCGCCGCGGGATACCACGCACACGCCGGTAGAGCCGCCGCATGAAATACCCACGTTCACGCTGGAGAGCGGCGGGTACCTGCAAGTGGTGGTACGGCATCCCGCGCGGCCGCCGCGTTACAGCGGCGCGGTGCTGTTCTACAAGGTGAGCGAGGAACCTGTTACGAATCACACGGAGCTTACGGGTTCAAAACTGCTGACCCGCCCGAAGGAGACGCTGGCGTTTGAGGATGCGGATCGGCTCAAAGCGTTCTATGCGGCGCTGTGCTGGCAGAACGAAAAGGGGGAATGTGGTCCAAGCTCGCCGATTCAGTCGATACCCATCGTCTAGGGGCTGGCTAAACGGGCTAAAGCCCGTTTAGCTAATGGTGTCTGACACCATAAACAACGGATATGTGGTACGCGCAGTCTTGCGTACAAGGCGGAATGGCTATCCGCCGTAGGCGGATAGCTCGGAGTTTTTGCTAACGCAAAAACTCCACGCCTCAACCGCGGAACGTGTTCCATAAAGACAGCCGTTGGCTGGAGGAACCGCCGCGGAAAGGCGTTATGCGAAAGGGTCGTATGGCGTGTGGTTATGCAAGACGAGTGTTGATAATTTGTCGTAGGCATAACGTTTCAATTTCTTTTAGGAGGACAGTTATGAAAGGAAGACTGTTTTTGGCGGGAATGTTGGCACTGGCGCTGACATTCGGATTAGTGTTAGTCGGTTGCGATACGGAGAGTTCTTGTGATAAAGAGAACAATTGTAGTGGGGGCAATGAGTACTGTGGTAGGTCTGGTTGCGATGCGGAATATTATGGGGACGACTGCGATTGCCGCTGATTAGTAGCTAGAAACGATTGGAGGCTACGATACTGTATTTGTAGCCTCTAATTATGTATGAAAACCAACGAGCGCAAGGCGGCTAAACGGCGTAGCCGTTTAGCTTCGGAGTTTTGCCATAGGCAAAACTCCATGAATGGTGTCTGACACCATAAACAACGGATATGTAGTACGCGCATTATTGCGTACAAGGCGGAAGGCGTTATGCGAAACGGCGTTCCGGTGGTTATAAACGGCGTTTTTCATAATGTCGCTACGAAATCGTCCGTATGGACGGTTAAAAATAATACTCTGCAATGAGTATAAACTACGAAAGGAAGGTTCTTATGAACAAAAAAATCGTTGCCATTAGTATTTTATTACTAATGATGTGTGCT
>JAIRNA010000102.1 GCA_031258305.1 Treponema sp.
ACCCAAAGATGTCTTCCGTCCTCGCTGACCGCCTGACAATGCCGAGAATAACCTCTTTTTTTTATCTCCTCTTCTTTATACTGGTATTTGTTAAAAAGCATCATTGATTACTCCTTTATATCACGCCAGTTCAAATCTGAAGTGCGAATTTTCGCTCAGAAAAGACCTCGTGAGGCGTCCGATAGCCTAAAGCCTTACGGGACGATTATTGATCTTGGCAACAATTCTGTCAAGCCGCCTCTGGGTCAGATTATCAAACGAAGTCTTTTTGGGCAGGTACTGCTTGATAAGCCCGTTCGTGTGTTCGTTTAATCCCCGTTCCCATGAATGATAGGGACGGGCAATAGATGTGGCACCCCAGCGCCACCGCCAATGCCTTGTGGCCCGAAAACTCCTTCCCATTGTCAAAGGTGATCGTCTTAATACAATCATCAGGAACAGGGTTGAACGCCCGAATTGCCGCTTGTATTCCCGGTTAAACTGCGTAGGACTGTCATAGCCTACCTCGTAAGCCGCCGTTTCCGCGCTCTTGTCCTCCGTCAGCATGAGCCGTTGCGCTTCATACAGGCGCAGCCGCTTCTGAAACTGAAGCGGACTCGTACCGGTACTCCGGCTGAAATGGCGGCACAACGACGGCTGGGACATATTCACCTGGGCGGCAAGTTCCGCAAGGCTGAACAGTTCCCGGTAATGTTCCCGAAGCCAGCTCACCGCTCGGGCAATCTGATTGTTTGGGTTTTCCGCGGTTCCCAAGAGCCTGAAATCCTCCCCTTCCGGGCCGGACAAAAGGTAATAGTGAATCTCCCGCATAATCATGGGCGCGATAACCGGAATCCGCTCCGGGGCATCAAGCAGCCTGACCAGCCGCAGGCAGGCTTCCAGTATATCGGCTCCCGCTTCCGCAACCGTCAGCCCCTTGTATGCCCCGGCGGCGGGCCGGGGTTTGACCTCAGACGCAAGCTGGCTCAACAGGTAACGGTCAAGGGGAATTGACAGGGCAAGATGGGGCGTTTCCCTCGAAGCCCCCGAAATATGGCTTATCGCGGGCAAATCCATCCCGTAGGCTATATACCACCCTTCCCTTAAACAATATTCCCGGTCGTCACCATGTGATGCCGCCGCCAGCGCCCGCTTGTCCCCCTGAACTATCACCCCTATAACCGGGTCATGAAAACAATCTTTCCGCACATCCCTCTCTTCCCTGTAAAGACATAAACCCTCAACCGCGGTGGGAAAATTCCCCGGCTCCGGCACGAGCGCCAGTAACTTTGCCTTGAGCGCGTCAATACTCCGCTTTACAGCTTTTCTATCATCTTTCATACGGGAATGATAACACGACTGATAGGATTAGGCAAGATATTGATAGGATTGTGTATTGTATTCTCGTTTTGCCATTGCTATCCTAGGTATTATAATTGTTCTCCTTAAGAAAAACTAAAGAGGGGGAAGGCTCCTCCTTCGCTCCAGCCTGCCGTCCGCAAATGCTTGCTCTGCAAGCACGGCTTAGGGGCTTACGTTATCCCCCTCTACGGTGCGCTTACCGCCCCCATAACGCCCCCGGCATATTGGTGTTTTCAAGTAGAACGACTATATGAACCCGTCTCAGGGGGAGAAATATTATGAAGAGGAGCAATAGATGGAAAATATGATTTTTCCCAAAGGAAACCCGGCATCGCCGGATTTTTTCACGGGAACGGCGTTTGTAAACGCATTGATCGCAGACACCGAAAAGCGTTTATAACTGCACGGTCTATGACGTGGTGTTTGAAGCGGGTGTGCGGTTGGGCGCGTGATGAAAACCTAAGTGTCCTTTTTACTTTATATAAAATGTTGTATATTTCTTATATCGCATTGGGTTATCCAATAAGCGAAGAAGAGGTAACGATGTTTTACATAGAACGAGCAATCAAAGATAACTACGCTGTCATAACAGGCGGCGAGAATGGACGGAAGATCATCTACAAGGCTTCCGGCAATCACAGCGAGCGGTATGACGATCCAGAGGAGCAAGTCCGCGCCGAAGTCTGGGCGGAGCTTATCTACAGTTATAGTTACCCCGCGAACCGGGTTAAAGTGGAAGTTACGATACCTGACCGTCTGCCCTCTGATCGCGCCGATATTGTTGTGTTCGCTGATGATGAGTGTAAGCGTCCCTATGCCGTTGTGGAGTGCAAGAAAGACGGCGTAACCGACGCGGAGTTCAACCAAGCCATTGAGCAGGGTGTTGGTAACGCCACTTGGGTAAAACTCCGCGCCGAGTACGTCCTTGTCGTTGCGGGCAATACGCGCCGCGTTCTTGACGTGTCCGACCGTTACGGAGCATTAGAGCGTGAGAACAACATACTTGCCGACTTGCCCAAAGCATACGGACGTCCACAGGAGTTCAGGTTTCACAAAGGCGACAAAAATAACGACATTCAGGCTGTTAGCCGTGGAGCGCTAATTACGACCATATCCAAGTGCCACAATACGCTTTGGGGCGGCGGACGCTTATCACCGCCAACTGCGTTCGGCGAGTTGTGCAAGGTGATTTTCGTCAAGATAAGCGATGAGCAGAAGGCGCGGAAGAGGGGCGAGCCATACCAGTTTCAAATCAAGACGCATGAGCCGTCTCCCGCGCTTGCCAAGCGGATTAACGACCTCTATGACGAGCAGAAACAGCGCGACCCAGAGGTGTTTTCGGAGTCAATCAAGGTTGACGCGAGAGTGCTTCGTACTGTTGTATCTCACTTGCAGGGTGTAAACCTCAGCAAGACCGACCTTGATGTTAAAGGCGTCGCTTTTGAGTTGTTTATGGACAGCTTCTTCAAAGGCGATTTCGGGCAATACTTCACGCCGCGTCCGATTATTGAGTTCGCAATCGCTATAATAAAGCCTGAACAAGAAAGCTATGTCCTTGATAGTTCTTGCGGTTCAGGCGGTTTTTTACTGTATGCGATGGATTATATCCGCAAACAGGCGGCGGAATATTACGCGCCTGATAGCGCCGACTATTACAAATACTGGCACGACTTCGCGTCCAAGCGTTTATTCGGTATCGAAATTAATGATGAGATAGCCCGCGTTGCCAAGATGAATATGATTGTCCACGATGATGGACATACCAACGTCATCAACTTTGACGCGCTTGACAGCGTGGACGCTATGCACGCGCACAACGCCGGATTTGCAAAGGGTAAGTTTGACTTTATCCTCACTAATCCGCCGTTCGGCTCAAAGATTACCGCTACGGAACGTCCGTATCTCGGCAACTACACGCTCGGCAACAGCTACGACAAAAAGGGCAAAGCGAAAGTCCGCGGCAGTCAAAGCTCGGAAGTGCTGTTTATCGAGCGCATCTATGAGTTTCTGAAACCAGCGACAGGTAAGGCGGCAATTGTTCTGCCCGATGGTATTCTCACGAATAGCAGTATGCAGTATGTCCGTGACTTTATCCTTGAGAAGTTTCAACTGCTTGCGGTGGTAAGCTTGCCGCAGGCGGCGTTTGCCCATTTTGGCGCGGGCGTTAAGGCGAGCGTGATTTTTGTCCGCAAGCGCGGCGCTAACGAAACGCCGTACGACGACGAGCCTATCTTTATGGCGGCGCCGGAGGAAATCGGCTATGACGCGACCGGGCGTAAGACGAACAACCAACTGCCCCAAGTCGTAAAACAATACGAGGCGTTTTGCGCTAATCCAGAACGTTTTTTCGTCTAACCCCCGCTGACGGTGAGCTTTGCGTGTTTGCCGTCAAGTGGGGGGAAGTGGGGAGAAGAGCGGATGTGAATTATAATCATCCGGCATATACAAATTTAGTAGAAAAGCTGTCGGGTATCTTTGGCAGCTCGCTAAAAACCATAGGCGATATTGCCGATGTTATTTGCGGCCCCTTTGGAACTGCTATCACTAACAGCGATTACACCGAGAGCGGAATCCCATTGCTGAGAATTACAAACATCGGCAAACAAGGACACCTCGATTACACGGATTTGAAATATATCACACAAGAGTGCGCTGACAGCCTCTCGCGTACGCAAGTTTCACAAGGTGACGTTGTGATCACACAACGCGGCACGTTGGGACAATGCGCGGTAGTGGACAATCGGTATAACGTATGCAACATATCCGCAAATTTGATAGCGGTAAAAAACATCAGCGAGGTAAACGCGGAGTTTGTGCGCAACTATATTCTTTCGCCTATCGGCGTTGCGCTCTTGCAAAGGATGCAAAGCGGGCAGGTGCAAGGTAAAATAACTACACAGGATATATCGGAGTTGCCTATCCCTGTGGTGTCCGATGTGAATAAGCTCAATAGTGTAATAGCGGCTGGGTATGCTACATTTAGCGAGAAGTTGCGGCAGGCGGATGATGTAGTTGAACAATCCAAAGATGCGATGTTTGCCGAGCTTGGTGTGGATTTTCCAGAGTTAAAGCCGCAGACTTATATCTATTCGCGACTCGGCGACATTCGTAGCGGAGAGATATTCTGCAACAAGAACGTCGGGTTTGCGGAAAAGTTGTTTGACTTGCTCCGCGAAAGCAAGCATTATGTGGGAGAACTGAAAGGGTTCATTAATGTGAATCCCCGGACGGATGTGTCCACGCTAACCGACAATAGCGTGATTACGTTTATTCCCATGCCCGCTGTCGAAGCGAAAAACAATCAGGTTGAGTACGCGACAGAAGAATATAGACGTGTCAAGACCGGCTACACCGTATTCAAACGCGGCGATTTACTGTGGGCGAAGATTACGCCTTGTATGCAAAACGGCAAGTCGTGTCTCGTTACTGGTTTGCCGACAGAGATAGGTTTTGGCTCGACAGAGTTTCATATTATGCGGGCAAAATCGGACAAGGTTTATATGCCGTTCATTTGGGCGTTGTTCTCAAATGAACACGTTTTGCAATCGGCACAAGCGATGTTTAACGGTTCTGCTGGTCAACAGCGAGTAACAGACCGATTCTTACGTGAGTTCCCGTTGATACTGCCGGAACTATCAGTTCAAAAAACGCTTGCAGACAAGGTTTTTACCGCCTTGGATACCGCCCGTGCGCTCCGCGCTGAAGCTGAAACAGAGTGGGCGGCGGCAAAGGCGCGGTTTGAGCGGGAACTTCTCGCAGGAGGTGACGAATAAATGAAAAAGTATTCGCCCTTTGAAAGTCCCACATTGTGGAAAGACAGCTTTGTGTTTGGGTTCGTAATTCTTGGCGTGATTGAAACCGCGATGAGCGTTCTATCCGTCACGCTTGAGTGTGCTGGCAATATTCCAACTCGGATAGGACTTGTAGTTGCCGTATATGTTGTTATCACCGGGGTAATCTTTTTTGTGAAATACCGTCGCGCCAAGAGTGAGATAACGATAGACATTCGCGGTATCAATGTTACTGTGAAACAAGGCGACATTTTCAGGGTTGATGGGTGGAAACTCATTCCTTGTAACGAGTATTTCGATACGCAGGTTGATGATGTTATTATTGCTAAGAGTTCATTAAATGGGAAATACATTGAATCTCTTAGAGATGATGATAAAGAAGCGTTGAAAAAGGCAATCACCACCGATGATAAGAGTCCATTGTCACGGTGTCCCAGTCCTGACGGAACAAAAACAGGGTATGAGTTAGGGACAATCAAGACTTTTCAAGATGTTATGCTATTGGCGTTTACCCGTTTCAACGAACAATACGAGGCGCATACCAACCGTGCGGAATACGAGCATACTCTGCGAACTATGTGGAAAGAAATAAATCGTGTTTATGCCGGTAAACCGATTTACTTACCGCTGTTGGGTTCGGGTATTTCAAGGTTTGATGATATGGCAACTAAGCCAAATGCAGAGTTGCTTAAATGTATTATTTGCACACTGCGAACAAGCACAGTTACGTTTAACGCGCCGATAACGATACTCTTGACGGAGAACGTACTAAAAACGATAAATCTATATGAACTGAAAGGAGTGAAATGACTATGGCATACAGGAATAAGACCTATGTCGCCTTTGACGGCGACAGCGACATCAGGTATTACAACCTGATGAAAGCGTGGAAACAGAATGATAACACGGACTTCAACTTCTACGATGCGCATGACCTCAATACTGCGCTTGACACAAGCTCGGAGGAAACTATTAAAAGGCGTTTGCGTGAGCGTATGGAGAACAGCAAAATCTTTGTGTTGCTTGTCGGCAACAACACCAAGAACCTACGGAAGCCGTATGTCCGCTACGAAATCGACCATGCTATTAACTACTACAAGATTCCGATTGTTGTCGTGAATCTAAATGGGTTGAAGGAGTGCGATTCAAATCTGTGTCCGCCAGCCGCAAGGGATGCGCTATCCATACATATCCCATTTGGACAGAAGATATTGCAATACGCGCTTGACAACTGGACAAGCGAACACTATACTCATGTCAACAAAGGCGAAAACGGCGCATATTACTATAAAGATAGCGTTTACATCGGTTTGGGATTATAATCACAGGAGAAGGAATAAGAACTATGACTTACAGGACAAAAACCTACATCGCGGCTGACTGGGATGGTGATAAAGCCGCTATTGACAAACTGCACGAATGGAATGACAGCAAATATTGGAGCTTGTCATTTACGGACGCGCATGAATTGACACAGGCGCGTGATGGCAGCTTGAATTGCAGTATCAAGGCTTCTCTAAAAACGCGCTTGGACGCAAGTAAAACTTTTGTGCTTATTATCGGCACGAATACCGACTTGTTGAGAAGCGGCGGATGTCAGTATTGCGGCAGTTATAATAGTCGGACGGAATTCTGTGCAAGGGGCTATCCGGTTGATTATCGCAGTTACATACACTACGAATGTGACAAGGCGGTTGAAGCCTACAACGACGGTAAAATGAACATCGTTGTACTCTATAACGCCGCCAAAGTAAACAGAAGTCTGTGTCCAGATGCTGTTGCAAACATTGGCACTCACGCGAGGATGCAAAAGATAGTTGACGGTGAACGCTGTTGGGACTATCAGTCCGTCAAAGAGGCGATGAGCCAATAGCTATAATTTACCTGCGGGAAACCGGCGCGGGTTTTGCGAAAGGGCGATGTAGTCGCTATCCCGCCTGATGTGGAACACTGGCACGGAGCCGCGCCGGACAGCGATTTTACCCATATCGGCATAAGCCCCCAACACGCAGGCAGGCTTCCAGCATATCAGAACCCGCTTCCGCAACCGTCAGCCCCTTGTACGCCTTGGCAGCGGTCCGGGGTTTGACCTCAGACGCAAGCTGGCTCAATAGGTAACGGTCAAGGGGAATTGACAGGGCAAGATGGGGCCTTTCCCTCGAAGCCCCCGAAATATGGCTTATCGCGGGCAAATCCATCCCGTATGCTAAATACCACCCTTCCCTGAAACGGTATTCTCGGTCCGCGGCCAGCGCCCGCTTGTTCCCCTGAACTATCACCCCTATAACCGGGTCATGAAAACAATCTTTCCGCACATCCGTCTCTTCCCTGTAGAGACATAAACCCTCAACCGCAGTGGGAAAATTCCCCGGCTCCGGCACAAGCGCCAGCAACGCTGCCTTGAGCGCGTCAATACTTCGCTTTACAGCTTCTCTCTCATCTTTCATACTATATTTTGATGTCATACTCTTTTATTACTTGCTCCCATTTTTCTTTTACGCCATTTCTTATTAAGAGCGACTCTTCATTGGCGACTTTATCCTGCTCCTGTTTCCCAAAAGAAAGAAAATTAAAGCTGCCGGATATGTAGTAGTCATTATCCTTGATTAACAGTTTACGATGGGTGCCTGTTAATTGTGATTTTTCTTTTTTAATATATGTCGGCAAATGAATCAAGTAAAATGTTTTATTATACTTCTTTTGCAGCTTTTCAAGCTCCTTCAAAGTCAGAATATGATGATCGTCTTTTTCGCTGATTCCGTAGAGAATGATTAATTGTTTTTTATTCTTCAATAAATTTTCAAAAAGCGGGATATATTCCTGCGTCGCCTGCTTTATCCAGGGACTTTCAATAAGTATTCTTTCTCTTGCCTCTCCAAGCGCCGTAATGAATTGTTGTTTTGTTTCCCAAACACCCAATGGTTTGACATCTTCTGGAGAAGCATCGGATTGCCGCGGCGCGGCTTCAATAATTTCAGGAAATTTCTCAATTTCAGTTCGTTCTGAACTTGTGAGTTGATAGATGTAAGACTGATATTCCGCGTTGAATTGCTTTGTCAACCGATTCATTTTTTTGAGGGAATTAAAACTTCTTACTTTTAATTGTGATTCCCTCGAATCATCTTGCCGGTTGTTCTTTCTGCATGGAATGTATTCTACAAGCCAATACTTACACCATTCAAGGAAATCTTTTTTTATAGCCTTCAAATCATAGGAAATTAACGTTTCACCTTTATTTTTTTTCTTAAAAAGATCAGCTAATTCCGAAAATTTGCCCTCCAGAAGATCGGGGCTTTTTATAGGAAGTTTTAATGATGCGTCCAGAAACTTATCCTGCTTTGGGCGGTTTCTGTCAGTATTTTCTTCTTCATCTTCAGGGAAAATCAGTTCGCCGGAAATGCCGTCAAGCAGGAATTCAAATTCCTCTTCCTCCTCGACCCGTAATATTTTCTCATCATTAAGGAATCGCTCTCCTTCCGAAGCAACCTGCCATTTTTCAGAGACCAGATCAATATACCGTTTTTCCCGTAACGTGAACAACTCTCGAAGCATAAATTCATCGCCTTTGCCCAGTCCCAGAAAATCAAATAATTTTTCCTGAGTGTCAAATCCCATTTGTATGGCGCGAAGCATAACATTATATACTTTCACCAGGGAACCATCAGGCTGTTTATTTGCCAGAACATCTATTTTTATTCGTCTAACCGGATACCAAAAAGGTATCAGTTCGTTTATTCTATATCCGGTTGGACATTTGTCTTCTAATTGTTTATAGGCTTCTTTCTCTGTCATTTGAATAACCCCTTAATTTTTTCCGCCGGAACAATCCATTCAGGATTAAGCGCTTCAAGATACTGCTGTAACGCGGCTTTTTCTCCATTCGGTCTTCTTGTTTTCGCGTTTATTATGCCGCGATAATCCCCGACAATGACAAGAAGCCGCCTGTTTCTGGAGAGCGCGACGTTGATTCTGTTGGGTATTTCCATAAATCCCAAATCCAAACCGGCGCCGCTTTTTACCAAATCAAGGATGATAATATCCCGCTCAAGACCCTGAAAACGGTCAACCACCGAGACTGTCAATTTTTCTTCTATTTTTTGCCATTTGCTGACCAAATTCAGTTTACTTTCCCCCTTTAGCTTATCAATCGTCTTTTTCAAGGCGCGGAACTGCGCTTTGTAACAGGCAATTACACCAAAAGAATAGTCTTTTACTTCTTCGTATCGGTTAAGGTATTCTAAGATTTCAATAACTCTTTTCGCGCTTTCTTCATTAAAAAAAGATCGGTTGTCATCTTTTCTGTTTTTATAATCGCCGCCAATATCAATAAACAAGACGGGCGAATTAATGCTCAACGGCAAATTATGCTCCGCGGATATATCTCTTTCTACCGGTTCAATCGCTTCGTCCCCCTTGGATTCATAGAAACATTTTGAAGTTAGTTTTACTTGTTCTGCGGGCAAACGCCTACATTCGGTTAATTGCGATTTGTAGTCAGGATCAATTTGAGTAATGACTTGTTCAAAAAGACTGGGGCGGTTAAAATAGTCATCCCAGCCTTCCAATTCGTCGGCTTCTTTTTTGAATTGATCACGAAGCCATTTTTCAACTTCCCATGTAACAGTGAGCATTGGGCGAAGCTGTCGATGATCGCCGACAAGAATAAGATTATTACCCGTAACTATCGGCACGAGAGATTCCGCGATTGTCGCCTTGCCGGCTTCATCCATAATAACATGATCAAATTCAAAGCTCCATTTGCTGTATTTTTTCGCCGCTATGTGGTTACAGGTTGCGCCGATTACCCTGATGCTGTCTATGAGTTTTTTATTGATCTCACTGTTTTCATCTAACGAGCTGAGAGTAGCAAGCCAGTCTCGATGCAGATGATACAGACTCTGAAGTTTTGAATAATCAATTGCCAACGCTTCGTCCAGCAAAGCCGCCGCTTTCTCTTCTTCATCAGGCAGATTACGAAGCCGCTCCATTTCGGGACTTTTAGCGGCGATTTCCTCAATAATATCTTTCCGTTTTATCCAATCCGGTTCTTTTATGCTTTCTGCGACCAGATATTTTGTCAAAGGCTTCATTTTTGAATAGAAACTTTCGGTTGATTTTTTAAAATTTTTCTCCGCGCTTTCTTTTACCTGCGCTTTCCAGTTGTCGAGCTTTTTGTTGAGTGTATGCTCCTGTACCTCTTTGATTTTTGGCATCGTCATCCCGCTCAAACGCAGGATCGGAATGTCGTTTTTCAGGAGATTTTCCAGCACCTGATCCACCGCGTTGTTTGTTTGTGAGGTGATGAGGATTTTGGCTTCCGGTTTCGCCGCGAGAATTTGAAACACTATCTCGGTTATTACCGTTGTTTTTCCGGTTCCCGGAGGTCCTTGGATGACGGAAAAGGGCGTTTTATCCAGCGCGTTTCTGATGGCTTTGGTTTGATTGAGAGAATAGCAAAACACATTTCCCTGTTTGTCTTTTTGATAAATGGGATCCAATGGTTCATAGTTGGAAGAAGCGGACGGAAGCTCGGCGGGCTGAAAGAGGGAATAGATCAACAGCGGATTTTGAACCTCGTTTCGTTCCGCTTTTGTAATAGCGTCAAGCTGTCTGTCGCTTTTTCTCCTCTTCTTTTTGCATAGTGTTTTCAAAAATATATCCGGCCATTGGAACATCGTCTTTTTTTAGATGTTCATAATCTTTAATCATAAACAGATCAACTGAATTGCCATCTTTGTCTTCATATTTCTCATACTCATAAGGCGTTCCCGCGAGTGTTACTAGTTCTTTGTTTTGTTTCCTGTCTGCATTTGCCGAAACAATGTATTCAACCCCTTCGGAATTTATGGCGTTGCCGACTTCGATGTGTTTTAATATAAATTCGCGGGGATTGTTTTTTTCACGTTCTTTGATATGAAAAACAATCGTATTGCCTTTGATTTCAAAACTGCTATACCGCAGATGTAAAGAATTCTGGTTGATTACATTCAGTTCTTTTTCAAGCAATTCCTTGTAAAATTGCAATTCATTTCTAATGGCTTTTCCCTGCTGTTTGAGGGAATGCCGGATCTGCTTTTGGCTAAACCATTTGCTAAAATACAGGGTTACATCTATTCCACCAATATTTTCAACAAATTTTACTTTGAATGGGAGTTTTTTCCCTTCACGATTTTTTATTTCTATAATATTGTCGGATGGAGACAATTCAATTTTAGTAACTACCATTTTTCGTTCCTGTTCTATCCATGAACATTTTAGGATAATATTGTTACTAACAACGTCTACAAAATAACTGATGTCTGAATTGTCTGGTTTTCTTGGAGATATATCAAAAACAGGATTTGCGCTGTTAAGCAAAGAAATTACTTCGTATCCAACATCCCGGCCACGGGCAATCTGAATATTCTTTGTTTCAGAGAATACCGGATATTTTTTTAGAAAGTCTATTACCTCCTGCCAGCTTGGTCTATCTGCTGGTTTTTCCGCAAGCAACCGCTGTAATTGCCTGTTTTGTTCTTCGGGAATTTCTTCCTGTTCTTCATGAAATATCCAGTCAATAATCTTGCCGAAGGAATATATGTCAGCTTGATATGGAAAACCGCCGCCAGGGGAGGAGGATAATCGGTCAAATTTTTCAGGAGCCGCAAAATCTCTGGCGAATATTTCCATATTCTTTTCTTGACTGAAGGTGCGGGTAATTTCCGCAAGTTGGAAATCAATGATAAAAAATTGATTGTTCTTGTCAACCAGAATATTCCCCGGATGCATATCCCCGTGATTTATTTTGTCTTTAGCGTGTAAACTATTGAGACATTCCGCCAAATCAATAAGGCCGCTCATAATAGCTTCCATGTTCAAAGACGCCGCCTTGTTCTCTAAACTTTCGGCTTCCTCAAGGTATTCATACACAACAGCATAGGCTTTTTGTTCATCATCAAAGTTGTATTCAATAATTGCCGGCAAACTCTGATGTCTTGCTTTTTGCAAATGGCGGAGCTTATCGGTCAACATTTTGTGTTTGGCGTCATTTTTTTCAATGCCCAATATCCATTTAACCCAAAGATGTCTTCCGTCCTCGCTGACCGCCTGACAATGCCGAGAATAACCTCTTTTTTTTATCTCCTCTTCTTTATACTGGTATTTGTTAAAAAGCATCATTGATTACTCCTTTAT
>JAIRNA010000105.1 GCA_031258305.1 Treponema sp.
AGAACGTAATAAGGAATCCCATGACCCCGCCTGAGAATATTTCTCCGTAGGGGGTGCGTGAAATGGGCGCGGGGCCGAAGGTGTAAAAAACGCCAACGCCGAAACAAATCATACCAGCAACCAGCACCGCGACGCCGTGCAGAAATGTCAGATACAGGCCAATGGCCGCGGAAACAGAAACGAAGAGAGCGATGATGGACAGGGAAACGACGTCTGAAAAATGGACGCGGGTTTTCGCGGCCCGGGCGTCGATATAATTGTTGATCGCCGTGACGGCCATGTCAAATAAAAGCATGGCGATAAAAAAAACCGCCGTGCTTTTGCCGTTGATTTTTTTGTGCACGTACAGCGCGTAGAATACCCCGGTAAAAAACGGCGTAATGCTTGCTATTTTTGTCTGAATTTCGACAAAATGAAAAAAGCGGTACACCACGTCTTTCAATCTTTTCTCTCCGTTTTCATTCTTTTATATTAAGTTATATATCACCTGACAATTTTAGTCAAGAGGTGTTTTTGACAAATTCCTTTCTCTCACGTCCAATGGGAATGACAAAAATAAACCGCCATGGACCATTATGCCCTTTGCCCAGATGCTGTCCCTCCCCGCAGCAGGCGCTTCACGGGCGTCCCTAATGGGCATTTCGGGTGTTTTTCCTCGTTTCTCCACTCCCCCTTCCCATTCTTGACAAGAATGTATATACTATTTTTAACTTACAATATTCTGAACCGAAATTTCCAAAAAGAGGATTATTTATGAAAATAGGCAGAAAACTCTTTTCAATGATTATGGGCTTGAATCTGGCTGGATTCACCATGCTGTTAGGAACGATTGTAAACTCGACGTATAGAGAGATAAACAGGCTCATCAATAACGAAATCAGCAATCTGGCCTCTGAAAACGCTCTGTTCATCAAGACGTGGTTGGAAAGCCACCTTGTCGGAGCGCGGTCTCTCAGTCAAATTATGGAACGGTATGAAGAGATAGATCCGCTTGAACGGCGGTCGTGGGTCAACCTCATGATCAAGGCTATGGTTGAAGATAATCCTGAAGTCATAGGCGCATGTACGGTCTGGGAACCGAATGCCCTTGATGGACTTGACGCGCAGTCCGCCGGCGCTCCCGGCAGCAACGATGCCGGTCGATTTGTTCCCTACTGGTCAAAGACAAAAGCGGGAGTACAGGTGGAACCTCTTGTGGGGTATGATGTCCCCGGCGAGGGTGAGTATTACCTTATCCCGAAACAAACCGGCAATGAGGCTTTGACAGGGCCCTATTTCTATCCTGTTGACGGAGTGAATATGTTTATGGCAACGGTTACCGCTCCTATTAAAAACAAAGGGCGTTTTGTAGGAATCGTAACGAGAGACATAGAGATGAGTATTATACAGCGACAGCTTGGGCGTATAAAGCCGTACGAAGGCGCAGTGGCCGCGCTGTATAACAGCAATGGTTTGATAGTAGGGCATTTTGACGCCGCGCGTGTCGGCAAGGCTATGATGGAAACCGAACAAGACATTGCCGGGTCCCATTTGGCGGAACTTGTCCAAGCTATACAGAAAGGAGAGCGTCTCAGTTTTATCCAGTATATTTCCCAATTTAAAAAAGACATGCAATTTATCTGTGTTCCTTTTATTGTAGGCAATTCCACTACCCCTTGGACCCTTATGATAGGTATTTCCCGCGATAGTGTCACCGAGCCGCTCTACCGTATACTGAGATTCTCCATCGCCATCGCTGTCATTACCCTCTTGGTTGTATCCGTCGCGGTGCTTATAGTCTCTCGCTCAATCAGTAAGCCGCTTACGTCGATGATGCATGTTTTCAATAATTTCAGTATTCTGGATCTCAAACAATTCAATCGCGGCTATTTTTTGCGCTCTCTTCCGCGCAATATTTTACACCGTCGAGACGAAATCAGTTCATTGACCGAATCGTTCCTTTCTATGTCCGAGTCGATCAAGATGGTTATTGACAATGTAGAGCTTGTTACATGGGCTATCAGGCGGGGATTACTCTGGCAGCGAGTGGAAACCACAGGTCTTCAAGGTAACTACCTCCGCATTGCGACCGGTATGAACACAGTGCTCGACCTCATCTGCTCCCAGCTTGAATTGATACCAGACGCATTCGCATTTTTCGGCAAAAACCATGAACTGTGCTACCATAACCGCGCCATGCGGGATTTTTTGGAACGCCATCATCTGAATCCTCAAGACAAGACACTTTTGGCGTATATTCTTTCTTCGGGGAAGGAGCATGAACCGCTACCGGCGGAAGCGGCGCAACTTTTCTCACCGCGAGTTTCGGCGGACTCGCCATTTTACGTTGCGGACATAACACTCCCGGGGGAAGCGGCATCCGAGGATACGACTCGCAATTATTCTCTCAAACTGGTGAATACCGACCATGCGGAAGACAGAAAAATAGACGCGGCAGTCTGTGTTATGATGGTTATGAGTGATGTTACGATCTTGACCAAAGCGAAGCATGAGGCGGAAGCCGCGAATCAGGCGAAAAGCGATTTCCTCTCCCGCATGAGCCATGAGATACGCACCCCGCTTAACGCCATTACCGGCATGAACCGAATCGCTATGAGCGCCACGGATCTAAAAAAGATACGCAACTGCCTTCAAGAAGTCGAGAATTCTTCAGGGCATCTGCTTGGAGTGGTTAACGATATTCTGGATTTCAGCAAGATTGAAGCCGGTAAACTCTCCATTGAGCCGGAAGAATTCTCACTAACCACGAACTTGGACTTCGTGCTGTCTATGATGCAAGGTAGAGCCCGTGAACGGAACATAGCGATACATTTTTCTATCGGATATCTGGAACATGATGCGCTCTTTACCGATTCTCTGCGCCTCAATCAGGTTCTGATAAATCTCCTCTCCAACGCGCTCAAGTTTTCCGCCGTCGGCGGCGCTGTCGAGTCGCGGGTCTGGGAAGACCATCACGAAAATGGAGTAAGCGCCTATTGTTTCGAGGTGATTGACCACGGCATCGGCATGAATGAACAGCAAGCCGCTAAAATTTTCCGTCCCTTTGAGCAGAGCGACGGGGGCATCACCCGCGCTTACGGCGGAACCGGTTTGGGACTCATTATTTCCAAAAGCCTCGTTGAGATGATGGGCGGGCAGATGGGTTTCCGCAGTCAGGCGGGTCAAGGAAGCGTCTTTTGGTTTACCATTGTTTGCCCGGCGCGAAGTCGTATTACCGAAACCAAAAATTCGGCATCCGCCGAGGGGGATGCCGCGGCGGAAACAACAACCGCCGTCTTTGATTTTTCCGGTAAGCGTTGCCTCGTTGTGGACGATCTGGAGATAAACCGCGTGATAATCATGGAGATTCTGGCTGAAACAGGGCTTATCATGGACCAGGCGTGCAACGGGGAGGAAGCTCTTGAGCTTTTCAAGAAATCGCCGGAAGGTTACTACGACCTGATCCTTATGGATATGCAGATGCCGTTCATGGACGGCTGTTCCGCCACCCGCGCCATTCGCGCCCTTGACCGCCCGGACGCAGGGCGTATTTCCATTATCGCTATGACCGCCAATGTCATGCAAGAAGACATCCGCAAAGCAATAGAGTCCGGTATGAACGCCCATCTGGGCAAGCCCATAGATGTTGACGCTCTCTACAAAATATTGTGTTCGACTTTGGCGGAAAACAGAGAAAATCGAGAGATACTATCAAAAGTAGCTACATCCGCGTGATGAATACCCTTGATAGATATTTAATTATCGTATATATTTTATGAGAAGAAGGTATATATGGAAGGAACAGCATTACATTCGGTTATAGGCATCTTGGAAGATAGATGTGTGAATTGCCACCGATGCATAATGGTTTGCCCTGTGAAGATGTGTAATGACGGATCAGGCGGGATTATTTCTAAACGAAGCGACCTGTGCATAGGCTGTGGAGAATGTATCTATGCCTGTCCCCATGGTGCGCGTATCGGAATTGATGATTTCGACATTTTCTTAGAAAACGTTAAGAAAGAGTCTGTTGTCGTTGTCGTATCCTCGTCTGTAATCTCAGTTTTGGGAGAAAATTATCTTAAGCTGAACGGTTTTTTGAAGTCGCTCGGTGTGCAAGCCGTTTTCGATGAGAGTTTCGGTGCGGAACTTGCCGTCAAGTCGTATGCAGACTATATATCCAGAGTTTCGCCGGAAACGGTTATTGCCCAGTCCTGTCCCACGATGGTTTCCTACATTGAAATCTATAGACCGGAACTTATTCCCTACCTTGCGCCGATTGATAGTCCCATAGGGCATAGTATTAAGATGATTAGGCGGTACTATCCGCAATACGCGGACTGTAAGATGGCCGTGATAAGTCCCTGCTATTCGGAAAAACAGGAATTGAACGAGACCGGTACCGGGGATTACAATGTTACATTTAAATCGCTTCTCCATTTTTTCAAAACGCAAAAGATAGATATCGCCGACTTCGATACGGTGGATTATGATGGACCGTCGTTTCAAGATGCGGTTCTCTTTCCCATACACGGAAGACTCATGCAGTCCATCAGTCGCTATAATTCGGACATTCCCAATCATACACGAACAATAGAAGGTGAAATAGTCTACAAATACCTCGCACGTTTTTCAGAATCCGCTAAGAAAGGATGGGCGCCATTCTTGGTGGACTGCCAAAACTGTACGATGGGCTGTAACGGAGGTCCCGGTTCTGGGAACCGGGGAAAGCAGTTTGACGAAATAGAATACCCTGTGGAAAGACGGCGGATTGAGGCGCAGAAACGCTGCGAGAGCATCGGCGCTGAAAACAGGAAAGAAATCGACCGCGTTTTGTCACGATATTGGGAGAAGGATCTCTACACGAGAACATATACGGACCGTTCCGAAATCTTTAAAAAACAGGTAGTATTTCCTTCTCAAGAACAAATACGTAAGACGTTTGTTAATATGCATAAGACCGAGCCGCGCCACTTTCTCAACTGCGGGGCATGCGGGTACCGTAGTTGTGAGCAGATGTCCGTGGCCATCATAAATGGGCTTAATAGACCGGAGAACTGCCGATATTTCGTTGAAGTTGAAACTCTCCAGCAGTCTCTTAAGGCTCTGCAAAGTGAACGCGATGAAATAGCGGCAATGAAAGACAACCTCAAAGTCGGCATATTCCTTATGAACAAGGATTACGTCATTCAGGACCACTATTCCCGTATCCTTGAAAAGGTGCTTGCTGCAACCGAATTACAGGGACAGAAATTCACCGATTTGCTGGAAGATACTCTCTCGAAACAGGAAATCAAAATCCTCTCCCATTACTTCGATCGTATCATAAACCGTACCTTGAATCAGGAAATGATAAATAACATGAACATCCTCAAGGAAATCAAGTATCACAGTGTCGAACAGCCGGTAAGGAAGATTTTGTCCTGCGATTTTGCGCCGATTGACAGAGCTAACGGTGAAGTGTTCATCCTCGCTACCATAGAAGACATCACTGTGGAAACGAACCTCAAGAAGAAGCTCCGCGCCGAAGAAAGAAAACGGCAGGAAGAGATGGTGTCATTTTTCGAAGTATTGCACTTGGCGCAGAACGTTTTCGGGGACTTTATCGAAGGCGCCGAATATTACTTTTACCAAATTATGGGGATTCTCAAAGATGAAAGCGTCCCGTCTGGAGAGGCTGTCCAGTCCATATACGAGATGATCCATTCCATAAAGCTCGATGCACTTGCACTGGGGCTCCACGAATTTGGTACGAATTTGGACGATATGGAAGATCTTCTGAAGCAGATACAGTCATCGAAAAGTATTTCATTCTTAGATTTGTTGGAAGTCGCCCTCGAACTTGAAAATATCCTCAAGACACGGGACAAACTGGTGAATAATGTTGAAACTGTGTTTGTCCGCAAATCTGATAATAAAATAAACCATGACGAGTATGTGCTTGTTGAATTCTTGCGAAGAACATGCAGCAACGCGATTATGGAGTACAACAAGAAAGCACAATTGCAAGACGTATTCATAGATGTTGATGTCTTGCAATACGCGCCGCGCCGTATTTTGAAAGAATCCCTTGTCCAACTTGTAGTCAATGCAGTAGCGCATGGCATCGAGTCTCCCCGCGAAAGGATCGCAAAAGGAAAATCGGAACTAGGTATCATAAAACTTTCAATTAAGCAGACCCCGGATCGCATTCGTGTCCGGTTGAGCGATGATGGGAACGGCATTGATTTTGAAAAAGTGAGAAAAACTGCGATGAGAAAACAAATCATAAATGCACACACGTATGACAAACAGACGCTCATTCAAGCCATGTTTTCTCCGAATTTCAGCACCAAAGATGAAGATTTTAACCGCGATGGCAACGGCTTAAACCGCGTTTACAACAAGATACACGCCATAGGCGGTTCTATAACCGTGCAGAGTCAAGAAGGTAGGGGCACGGCTTTCATCATAGATATACCTAAAAGTAAAGGTTAAAAGGAATCGATAATGGTTAAAGAAAACGTTTATCCGTTTATCGTGGAATTCGAGTCCGCAGTTCTGAATATCAGCGGGTGGAAACTCACGGCCGGGCGTCCTTATGTTACGGAGATAGGGGCGTTGGATCAAGGAGATGTTACCTCAATCGTAGAGATTTCGGGTGACATTCAGGGAGCGGTTGCCATTTCCATAAATGAAGGATCGGCTATCGAGTTCGCGGATATAGTTACGGGAACAACCCATGACCGCATGGACAATGAAGTCGAAGAAGTCATCGCAGAACTCGTGAACATCTTCGCAGGACAAGCCAAGAAACACTTCGAAAAAGTTGCGGCAGTGAGCATATCGCTCCCCATTTCTATGCACAACAGGGAGTTTTCAAGACCTTTGTCGGATAACAACCTACGCTATATCTGTATCCCTTACCAATTTAACGGAGAGTCGAAATTCGTGCTGTCTATCGCTATAAAATAGACGTAGGAAATTGGGTTGTGATACAAAAAGTATGGCGCTCTAAGGTTCACCCGCAAAGACAGCGTTGTAATAAAAGAATCAAATCTCGAACTGGTTCTGGTACACGACCTGCGTTGTTTCCACATTGATAGCCTTCACGACGAGACGGCGCAGATTGCCGAAGCCGTTTATGGAGAAAAGAACGATGATGTCTACGCCGAGCTCATTACCAATGGATACGACCGAGTCATCGTCTACCGCGCCGGATGCTTGAAACTGTTTTTCTGTGGCTATGACTGTGTTATTTTGGCGATCGACAATGACCATCCTGCCGACAAGAGATGCCGCGACACCGTTAAGCACATACTCAAGCAGGGATTCCCCGGCCGAAATGCCCATTAGAGAGAGTTTCGCACCCGAAGGGAGGTTCTCGGCGATATCGTTCGATACATTCTTGATGATTTTTGCGGCGCTACCGTTTGTATCCGAGTACTTCTCCGCCAATTCCCGTGTTTCCGCAAGGGTATTCTGCATACGGACTAGTTCGGAGGCGGCTTTAGGATTGCCTGTTTCATTTTCAAGAGCGGACATAAGAGCGATAGCCAGATTGAGGTCGCCGACGACTTCGGTTATAATAGCCGCGTTGTAACCTGATGCGAAACTGCCGGTATCTTTATGGATTTCGGCGAAAATTTTTAGGGCGGCTCGGTAACTTCCCTCTTTTAGGAAGGCTTTAGCCTCTTTTACGCGGGCTTTTACCTCTCGATTCTTTGTGGTTTCCTCCGCGAGAATCCGCCTTTCTATTACCCTGTAAGGCGCAACATCGCGGGCTAAAAGCTTGAGAGAGCTGTCTATGGCATTTTGAACGAGGGTAAACGCGGGGAGAAGCTTTGAAACAGATTCGTCGTTATGGTCGGATGCTGAAGCGGACTTGTTTACCTGACTGACGATACTGCCGTCACGGGCGCGTTCCAATCGATAACTGAAGTAGAGTTGTACCTCGCGGTCGTAAACAAGTACCGAGTATTCTTCATTCTTTTTGGTATTGCTGTTGTACCTGTGCCGTATCTCCGAATGAGAATCGTTTATCACGATGAGGGAAACGATGTTACCCCTAAAAAGCCCATCTACGCTGTCCGAAATATTCTGTCCCGCATATCGCAGTCTCGAAATCTCGTCCGGGGACACGAGTACGAATCTACCAGTACTAGCGATAATTTCGCTCACTCTACTGTAGAGAGCTTGAGCCGTTTGCTTTTGAAGCGTGGAATTATCGCTTACGTCAAAAGGCATAACTGCGAGCCGTTGAATGAAACTCGTGTCCATATGGGGAAGTTTGGTCGCTTCCACCGAAATCGACGTGGCGCATGAAACAAGTAACACACCTGCTGATACTAATAAAGTAAGATCTCTTTTCATACACTCCTCTTTAATATTTGTATGCTGATTCGTATAGGGAATTTAATACAAACTATAGCGTATTATAACTTTATTCTACTATATAATGAGGTATTAAGTCAAGGAGAAACACGGGTTCAGGCGTTTGTCTACTACACTTTGCCGACTTGAAACCGAACCGTTTAGATTGAAGAAAAGATTAGTCCACAAACAATTGACGTTATTTTTATATGAAGAAAGGTCTCTCGTGGAATTTTTCACAGAGACGCTGAAACGAGAGATTAGAATCACCCGCTTGCATTTTCTCATAATTTTTATTACCATTCTAAAAAATGAATTCTGATTCAACCCCTATGCTTGACCAGTACCGAAGAATCAAGCGGGAGCACAAGAACACGGTACTTTTTTTTCGGCTAGGCGATTTTTACGAAATGTTTGGCGAGGATGCCGTTGAGGTATCCAGCTTACTGAACCTTACTCTGACCCACCGTAACCAGCTACCCATGTGCGGTGTGCCGTATCATGCTGCCCGGCAATATATAGCCAGACTACTCAAACTTGGCAAAAAAGTTGCGGTCTGTGAGCAGGTCTCCGAGCCGGGCAAAGGACTCGTGGAACGCAAAGTCATCGAGGTCGTAACGCCCGGGACCACTGTTGACGAAGACTACCTTGATGGGTCAAGCGCCAACTACCTGGCCTGCATCGCCAAAGCAGGGGATGTATTCTCCTTCGCCTATGTAGACCTTTCTGCAGGTGACTTCCACGCCTCCTCCTTCGCTGGTGCGCACAGGCTCCGCCAAGAACTGGAACGCCTCCAGGTAAAGGAAATCATAGTCCAAGAATCCCTCCTTTACGATGATGAAGTAGCGTCCGCGCTCAACGAGCGCCGAATCGTCCTGAACAAATGGGGAGATTGGTTTTTCAGCGGGGAAACAGGCTTAAAGCGCATCCAACGGCAATTCGGTTCAATCAAAGGGTGGGGGCTTGACGAAACAAGTCCTGAAATACTCGCGATAGCCGCGCTACTCGACTACCTCGATGAAACCGCCGGCGGCTTGATACCCCACATCAAGACCGTGGAATTGTATCAGGACGATGAATTCGTTGGACTTGACGAAGCCACCCAGCGCAACTTAGAGCTCATCAAGAATTTGCAAGACGACGGGTCCGGTTTTTCGCTTTTTGAAGTGATGGACGAAACCCGCTCTGCAATGGGGCGCAGACTCTTGAAACGCCGCCTCCTTTTCCCGCTTAAAGACAAGATACGTATCGAAAAACGTCTCGAATCGGTAAAATTTTTCTACAACCAGCCAGAAATTCTCGATAGAATCCGCGAAATTCTGGGAAAAACGCCGGATATTGAGCGCCTCCGATCCCGGCTCGCAATGGACAAAGCCCACGGCAAAGACCTCTTTTCTATAAAGAATACTCTTGTTGCCTTTGAGTCGCTTTTACAAATATTGGAAAATGGAAAGAATGGGGGTAAATTTGAATTTGAAGGCAAAGATGCTCTTTCGATCGACAGCGATGGGATTCGCCGCCTTTCGGCAATGGAAAAAAATCTATCCGCCGGGCTTTGCGATAATCCGTCCATCCTTTTGACCGAAGGCAATTTAATTCGGCGCGGCTTCAACGTGGAATTGGACAAACTCCACCAATTCAAAGAGAACGGCCGGAATATGCTCGAGGCGTATTTGGAAGAAGAGCGGCTCACAACCGGCATTTCCAGCCTAAAAATTCGGTTCAATCGGCAAATAGGCTATTTTTTCGAAGTAACAAATGCGCAACTCGTCAAGGTACCGCGCCGATTCATCAAACGACAAGGCATCGCGGGTGGAGAGCGTTACACGACCGACCGGCTTGCGGCGCTTGAATCCGACATCAACGGCGCGGACAATAAAATTGTGGAACTTGAACGCCACCTCTTTCTCGCATTACGTGAAAAAACCAAGGCGCTTTTGGGAGAACTCTCGAGTGTGGCGGAGCAAATTGCAGAACTTGACGTAGCGCAGAGCCTCGCCCGTGCCGCGCTATTACGGGGCTGGCGACGGCCGATTCTCCATAACGGAACAAGTCTGGACATTGCTCATGCGAGGCATCCGGTGGTTGAGGCGCACATTCCATCAGGTGAATTCATTCCCAATGATATTCACCTTGACCGTGACCGCGTCTCGTTTGCCCTCATCACGGGGCCAAATATGGCGGGCAAGTCTACTTATCTGCGACAGACGGCGCTTATCGTCATCATGGCGCAAATGGGGAGCTTTGTTCCCGCGTCCGAGTCGGAAATCGGCTTGGTTGACCGCATTTACTGCCGTGTAGGGGCTTCGGACAACCTTGCCCGTGGCGAATCGACCTTTCTCGTTGAGATGAATGAAACGGCTTATATTCTAAATACGGCAACTGAAAAGAGTCTGGTCATCATGGACGAGGTGGGGCGAGGAACCGGCACCAAGGATGGGCTTGCCATTGCCTGGGCCGTGAGTGAGGAACTGCTCGAAAGGCAGTGCCGTACGCTTTTTGCCACCCATTACCATGAGCTCTCCATGCTTTGCCACCCACGTTTGGCGAATCGTTCTATGGAAGTGCTTGATAATGATGGAGAACTGGTCTTCCTGCGCCATCTGAAGGAAGGAGCGGCATCCGAATCCTACGGACTACACGTAGCCAAATTCGCCGGCTTGAACGAAAGAGTGCTTGAGCGGGCAAACCGCATTATGGAACAGCTCAATACGAGCGAGGATTCTTTCAAAAAGCTTGAACCATTGTCCGGAATAAGAGATACTCCCCTCGTCCCTCCACAGAGGGGGAGTCGCCGTATTTCAAAAAATGGAGGGAATGCTTGGGAAAAGATCGTCACCGAAATCGAGGAAATTGACATCGACGCGTTGACGCCTCTGGAAGCCTTAAATCATCTTTCTCAATGGAAGAAACTACTACGCTCAAAGCCACCAGTTAAATCCAAACGGCAAGCAGAGGAAACTGGATTGTTCTGGTAAAGGTATTCCTGTATGAGTGTTTGTATTGAGGTGGGAAAAGATGAATAAGGCGTTTTTTGCGCGTGTGAGCGGACGGGTTCAAGGCGTGGGCTTCCGCTACGCTTGCCTGAACAAAGCCCGCTCACTGAAAGTTTTCGGATGGGTTCGGAATACGGCGGAAGGGGGCGTTGAAGTGTGGGCTGAAAATGGAGATACGGACGCACTGTTGGAATGGCTTTACAAGGGACCGCCCTATGCCCACGTCCTTTCGGTTGATTTCTCATTCCATGAGCCGAAAGGTTTCTATAAAGATTTCTCGGTACGATTCTAAACGTTACGTTACCTCACCTTGATAAGGGGATAGTGGCGAATAATTATGATTTATAGTCAAATGCGTGATGGAGATTAAATTGTTAATCTTTATTGAAATAAAAATGAGGCTGACACGACTTGAACGTGCGACCTTCAGATCCGCAATCTGATGCTCTATCCAACTGAGCTACAACCTCATATCAAAAACCGTAAGTTTGCATGAATGCAATTTACTAACTTTTTAATGGACGGAGCAGAGAGGATTCGAACCTCCGTTACCCTTTAGGGGTAAAACTCCTTAGCAGGGAGCCACCTTCGGCCACTCGGTCACCGCTCCAGTAAAAACATGCGGAGAGAGAGGGATTCGAACCCCCGGTGCTTTTCAGCACAACGGTTTTCAAGACCGCCTCCTTCAACCGCTCGGACATCTCTCCAAATCTTTTTTATAATAATCAAAAGATTCATTTGTGTCAAGTGGGGAACTATGTAAAAAATATAAATTTTTACAAGAGCCTTGCCATAATTGAAATCTTTTGGTATACTGTAACCAATCTTGTGAACAAAGATACGTTCTGGTTTAATGAGAGTTTCTGCAAAAATCTCACCTGGAATTCCACATTCACAAGTATGAATAATTTAACTATGTATCATAGGCGTACTGCCGTACACCGGCGTTCCCTTCATAGTTAATTTCTAGGAGGCAAATATGCGAATAGCGGTTATCGGGGCGGTCTTGGAGAACCCTGCCCAGACCCAGAAACAGTTCAATGAGACCATCTCGGCATACAAAGGTATTGTCAGAGGGCGCATGGGCGTTCCATTTGACAAAGAAGATGTCGGCGTAGTGTCAGTCACCATATCGGCGGAAATAGACGAAATCAATGCCCTCACAGGCAAACTCGGCAGTATACCGGGTGTCACGGTGAAGACAGCAGTATCAAAGGAAATTAAAAGTAGGGAGTAGGTGTTGTTCCGAGTGAAGCGTAGCATAGCGTTGTTCAACAACGCTGTTGGTTGTTGAACAAGTCCAATTACAAACTGTACCAACAGCTTTATGCCCTAATTAAAAGGAGAAACGATGCAAGAAGAAAAGACTTTCATTGATAAAGATTATATAGAAAACGTGCTCTTCGAGGCGAAAAACGCTACAGATACGGAAATCAACGCCTATTTGAATAAGGCAGAGCGATTTGAAGGACTGAATCACAATGAAATAGCAGCGCTCTTGGTCAATGAAGACCCAAAACATCTGGAACGGGTGAATCAAATCGCCCTGAAAATCAAGGAGCGCGTCTACGGCAACCGTATCGTTATGTTCGCTCCCCTCTACGTGAGTGACTATTGCGTGAACAGGTGTACTTATTGCTCCTACAACTGCAAGCACGAGTTCGAGCGAAAGAAGTTGACCCAAGAGGAAGTGCGCGAGGAAGTGCGGATTTTAGAATCAATGGGACACAAACGTCTCGCGATGGAAGCTGGCGAAAACGACGCCATCTGCTCTATTGACTACATCGTTGACTGTATTAAGACGATTTATGGCATGAAGTTTGAAAACGGCGAAATTCGGCGCGTCAACGTGAACATCGCCGCGACTACAGTCGAAAATTACCGTAAACTAAAAGAGGTCGGCATCGGCACGTACATCCTCTTTCAGGAAACCTACCACCAACCGACTTACGAAAAAGTTCACATCGCGGGACCAAAGAAAAATTTCGCCTATCATCTGACCGCATTTGATCGCGCCCAGGAGTCCGGTATCGACGATGTAGGCGGGGGCGTGCTTTTTGGATTGGCTGATCCTTATTTCGAGGTTTTAGGCTTGATGATTCACAACGAGCATCTTGAGGAAAAGTTCGGTGTGGGTTTCCACACGATTTCCGTGCCGCGTCTCTGTCCCGCTGAGGGTATGAACATGGCAGATTTCCCTCATTTGGTTGATGATGAGACTTTTGCCAAGATTGTGGCGATTATCCGACTCGCAACGCCTTTTACCGGCATGATTCTGTCAACGCGGGAAAGCCATAGTATGCGGCAACGACTGTTGAGGCTGGGCATTTCGCAAATCAGCGCGGGTTCCAGTACCGAAGTGGGGGGCTACACAAAACGGCAACAGAACGTGGAAGTGAACGTAAACCCGCAGTTTTTCGTGAATGATGACCGTCCCGCGCTCTCAATCATCAGTGAACTTATGGACGATGGCTATGTACCGAGTTTCTGCACCGCATGCTACCGCAAGGGGCGCACCGGGGACCGGTTTATGAGTCTTGCCAAGAGCGGGCAAATCAAAAATGTGTGTCTGCCTAATGCGCTTACCACGCTTGCCGAATACGCTATTGATTACGGGGACACGGCTTTTAAGCAAAAGGCGGATGCGGCTATCGCTTGTGAAATACCGTCTGTTTCCAACGAAAAAATCCGCGCGCTCACCTTGGCAAACATTGAAAAAATCAGGCAGGGCGGGCGTGATTTTTACATTTAAGGCGCAATGAAACATGTCTTGCAGTTAAAAGAGGCGCAAAGACAGTCGGAAATTCTATGGGATTTCCGACTGTCTTAGTTTCTTATTTAACGTTTCAACCATTATAATTTTTATTATCAACACTATTCCAATGAACATTGGGAATATAGTGAAACGTGTATATGAGGTAAGCCCTCCAAATATCGGCGGCATTATTGTAGTTCCGATATATGCACACGCCATTTGTATTCCCATTATAGGCTGTGAATATTCCTTTCCAAAATTTTCAGGTGTTTCATGTAATAAGCTAGGATAGATTGGAGCGCAACCAAGACCAATCATAAAAAATCCTAGTACTAATGCACTGTTTCCAAAGGGTAAAACCATAACGATAATTCCACAACCAATTATTGCCTGTCCCAAACGGATCATTTGTCTGCTATTTAATTTTATTGTTAAAAAACCTGATATAAAACGCCCTAAAGTTATTCCAATATAATACAACGATATCCATTGGGCGGCAATTTTAGGCGATATATTTTTTACCAATACTAAATAACTACTACCCCATAATCCGGTTATTGTTTCAATTGAGCAATAACAAAAAAACACTGCAAGAGCCTGTTTGACTCCAATGATATGAAATAGTTTTTTAAATTCTATTGAATTATGTTGTGTTGAGATTTCATATGTTTTATTATTTTTCCACAAAGGTAAGGAAATAAATAATAGCAGAACAAGGCAAAATTGAATTATACCAATAGTCCGATAACCCAAATTCCATGAATTTCTATGTATTAAAAACGCCGACATAATTATTGGACCAATAGAAGCGCCCACACCCCAAAAACAGTGTAGCCAGCTCATATGCCTTGCTTTATAATGTAACGCTACATAGTTATTTAACGCGGCGTCGACAGAACCTGCTCCTAACCCCAACGGAATAGCACAAAGGCATAATACCAAAAAAATGTGTGAAACTGAAAACCCAATAAGCGCGGCGGCGGTCGCCAGAACACTGACGGCGGTAACAAGTCCTGTACCAAAACGTCTGATAATTCTCTCACTGAATATACTTGAAACAACCGTTCCGCCGGCAATAATCATGGAAATAAATCCCGCGTAATGCAAAGGAACATTTAATAAATTGTACATTGACGGCCATGCGGATCCAAGTAATGAATCCGGCAATCCTAAACTGATGAAGGAAAGGTAAATAATTATCAGAAGTAACAAGGTTCTATTCTCCTTTGTAACGTTATGTTTAAGTATTTAATACTATGGATATGTCGCAAACCAAACATTTTTCGCGTTTCTATTTTGTAATCAAAACATAATAAAAAATCCACTTTTCCAATAGAATGAAGTTGCAACACAAATTCAACGGAGTAAAACGATGCCTTGTACACCACCTCCAGTCATGGGGTGTAAACCCGAAGAAACTACCCATGGACAAAAGACGGCGTAGCGGTCGAGCTTTCAGGCGGCATCTTCGCGGGCAGCGATGAAGGGCTTTTCGGCTGGTCAAATCTGCGGTTAAGCTTTCGAGGGTCTTCTCCAGGGCTATCACTTTCTTGGTCTCGGTAAGGATTTCCTGAGAATCCTCGCGGACATGGTGGGTAATCTTCCGGGACTGGACTATAGAATAAGTGCTTTATCACGATCAACGAGAAACATTCTTGCCCGCCTATTAAGCGGATGTTAGAATGATTACAATTATCTCTAAATTGCATTAACAGTCAAGTAGTTTTAACAAAAAAGTATAAAATAATAGAGAGAGACTGTTCAAGCAAGAGTTTTACCCTGTTCACCATTCCTCTGTTTGTGTCTGTAGGAAATCTATACGTCTTTAGAAGTCCGGGAGACATCTAAAGCAAGCGTAACCCTTCCTGCATTTAACCTATATTGCAAATAAAACGCCACTGTGTTATAATAAGGTATGGACAAATTGAATTCTGCGGCCGCGCAAGTTATTGTATCAATTATTCCTATTGTCGGTATTGTGATGGGGTCTGTGGTGGTGTTTTTTTACCTTCTCTGGCGTCATAAACAGACTTCTCTCCTCATACAGACGGGACAATATAAGAAGCCTGTCTTTGACATCCTGTCCTTCAGTCTATTGGCTGGACTATTGCTTATGAGCGTGGGAATAGGTTTAACGGTGTTTTTAGCCATCGCTTTGGGCGCAAGTTTCGGACTTCTGGGGGGAATCATTCCGCTTACTATCGGTATCGGCTTGATGGCGTATTATATCGTCAGACAAAAAAGTTGAAAGAGGAACATGAAACAAGCCAATGCGGAGACCGATGGGGAAAAAATAGACGAGCGCTTGCTCGTCTCAGAAATTATCGGCGGCAATAAAGAGCTGTTCCGCGTCTTGGTCCAGAGGTACGAGAAAAAGGTGTTCGCTTTGGGTATAAGTTTTTTCCACAATACCGATGACGCATTGGACTTTACCCAGGATGTCTTCGTAAAGACGTTCCGTAGCCTGAAGAGTTTTGAGGGGCGCTCCCGGTTTTCTACATGGCTTTTCAAAATAGCTTACAATACCGCGGTAAATGTCGTCAATCGGAGTAAAGAATACCGAAGCCTCGCCTGCGAAGACGCGATTGACAACCAGGGAGCAGAGCAAAGCGTCATGCATAAGCTTGCTCAAAACGCGGTTCGGTCAGCGGTGGAAAATCTCCCCGGAAAATACCGCGTGTGCGTGGACCTCTTCTTCTTTTATGGGCGTTCCTACAAAGAGATTGAGGCTATCACCGGATTTCCAGTAAATACCATCAAGTCCCACGTTTTCCGTGCAAAGAAGATATTGAGAAAGAAACTTGCGGATTTTCAAGGAGAGATTTAAGAGGAGTGAGTTGGAAGAGGGGTTTGCACCCCGCTCTCCAGTCAAGGAGGTACTATGAAGCACGTCATCGACAAAATTTACGATACAATGGGGGAAGAAGGAAAAGGTTTCTTCTTTCAATCCTTAGAGAAAATTACGATTTTCACGCACCTACTTTTTTGCTCTTCCTGTGCAAATGAAGCAAAAAAACTAGACCTTGCAGAAAAAGCGATGAGAACCCAATTTTTCCCGATTTCCCCGTCTTTTGAAGACGCGGTTATGCGGCAAATAGAGGAGATGGATGAAGAAACCGAAGCCGTTGATGACGAATCTTCGTTTCGCGGCTGGGTCGTTACCGGTGTCATCGTGCTTTTTTCCTTGTCAAGTGTGTTCTTCGGGGTGAATTTCAAACAGATCGCCGTTAGTCAAGGTCTATCCTTCATCATCCCCATGGGCATCACCATAGGAGTCGTGCTTACCTCCTACGGCGCCTTCTTCATCGGGAGCCATCTCAAGGAGCTTTCGGAACATTTCGGACTACGGTAACGCTCCCATAAGGCGTTTCGAATAGTTTGAAATTCCCTATTTCCTCACATGTCCATCTCCAGTAATTCTATATTTTATTGTCGTCAACGCATCGAGTCCCATGGGACCGCGCACATGGAACTTCTGCGTACTAATGCCAAGTTCAGCGCCGAATCCAAACTCACCGCCGTCTGTAAACCGCGTGGATGCATTGGTATACACACATGCCGCATCGACTTCTTCAAAAAATGCCGTAACATTTCCAAGGTCCTTGGTGAGTATAGCCTCCGAATGGCGAGTGCCGTAGCGATTGATATGGGTTACCGCCTCGTCCAGACTGGAGACTGTCTTGATTGCGAGAATGTTATCCAAAAATTCAGTTTCCCAATCGGATTCGTCAGCTTCTTTGACGACAAGCCCTGGAGGAATCCCGTCGTGCGCGGTCTGCGCGATGGTTTCGCGCGCAAAATCATCGCATCGGAATTCGCACCGACCCGCGAGTCGTTCCGCAAGCCGGGGCAGGATTTTTGGGGCTGTATCCCTGTGGATAAGTAAGGTTTCTACGGCGTTACAAGCTCCGGGTTTCTGCATTTTGGCGTTTTCTACGATGGCAACGGCTTTTTCTATGTCCGCGGACGCATCGACAAAAATGTGGCAGTTGCCCTCGCCAGTTTCAATAACAGGAATACGAGCGTTGCGGACAACCCGCTGAATCAGTTCTCGCCCCCCGCGGGGGAGAACCACATCGATAAACCCCCGCGCTCCGAGTATTTCATCAACCTCGTCGCGGCTACCGGAGTCCGCTAACTCAACTGCGGAAGCTATGCCGCCGCCGGCCTCAAGCCCTTCTCTTATCGCCGATATAAGCGCCCGATTCGATTCAAGCGCGGCCGATGACCCCCGCAACAGTGCGGCACACCCGGCTTTATACGCCAAAGCAAAGGCATCCACCGTAACGTTGGGACGAGACTCGTAGATGATTGCGACAACGCCGATCGGCGCGGTTATCCGCTCGATGAACAACCCGTTGGGCGTGCGCCAGCCGGCGGTCGTCTTACCGATGGGGTCGTCGAGATCTATGATAGCCTCTACGTCCCAAATAATATCGTCAATGCGGGCCGCGTTCAGAGAAAGCCTGTCAATGAGACTTTCTTTCATACCATCAGTCCGCGCCCTTTTCACATCTCGTGCATTTGCCGTCAGCACGGAAACCCGCTGTCTTTCGATTGCACCGCAAACAGCTTTGAGCGCCGCATCCTTCTGTTCCCTCGTCCGCCCCGCGAGACGCTTTTGCGCAGTTTTGAGTGAAATAAAATTTATCATCATGCCTTCCTTTTTCTTTCTTTAGTTTATGTTACGCTGTTTGGGAAGCTTTGTTTCCTATAGACTCCCTTCATAAATGATACGCTCATTTCCGTCAATCGTTACGATGATGTTGTCTTCAAAGAGCTTCATACCATCCGACACCTGTCCGACAAAGGTAATTCTTGGGTTGACGTTGCGGAGGGTTTCGCGGGACAGCTCTGAAGCGCCTTCCAGTATGAGTGCATCCACAAGGCGCAGGATAGGGATGAAGGATTCATCCAAGGTATGCGTGAGAAGGATTTCCTTTTCACGCGGCCTTTTCTGGAGGAGCGCCGCGGCGCCTTCGACTGAATCAGCCTTGAGGATACGTCCTGTAACCCGCGGACCAAAGCCGCGGGAACCGTGTCCCAGGATAGTGCCTATGGCGTGGATACGGATGCTGTTCGCGGCTATCGGCGAATTCACCGGCAGGCCGGCGACAACCACAACTTTGTCAGCGTTTTCGGCGAATCCCCCCTTTATGGCGGCGGCGATAACGCCTTGTATCATGGCTTCAGAGTCGTCTTCCCTCCGTACCGCAACCGGCGCAACGCCCCAGTAGAGGAGAAGCCGTCTCCTCACTTTTTCACTACTTGAAGCCGCTACGATGGGGTGGCGCGGGCGGCATTTACTCACTAATTGAGCGGTGTGTCCGCTCATTGTCGGCGTGATGATGCATGCCGCGCCTATGTTGTTCGCAGTCAGTACCGCGGATTCGGCTATCACGTGTCCGATTTCAGACTCCGGGGGACTATGCTGTCTACGATGGTAAAGGGTCGCTTCATAGTCCTCGGAAGCTTCCACGGTGCGGGCTATTCTATCCATCATCTCAACGGCAAGTTCCGGATACGCGCCGTTCGCTGTTTCGCCGGAGAGCATCACACAATCGGCGCCGTCCAGTATGGCGTTTGCCACATCGCCGGCTTCAGCGCGCGTGGGACGGGGGTTGCGTATCATGGAATCGAGCATCTGGGTCGCGGTAATGACGGGCTTACCTTCAAGATTACACAGGCTGATGATGCGCTTTTGCGCCAGCGGCACCTGCTCTGGCGGTATCTGTACACCCAAGTCTCCACGCGCCACCATGATTCCGGCCGATACGCGAATGATTTCCTCGATGTTGGAAAGCCCTTCATCGTCTTCAATTTTAGAAATGACCCGCATATCAGATCCTATGGACGCAAGGTATTTCTGTATGGAGATAACATCCGGAGCCTTACGTATGAACGACGCCGCAACGTAGTCCAAGCCCTGTTCATGCCCAAACTTCAGGTCTTCCTTATCATACTCGGCCATGGCGGGCAATTTGGTATGTACGCCCAGAATGTTGACGTTTTTTCGCGCGCCGAGTTCGCCGCCCGTTTCAACCGTACATTTCATCACGCGCCCCTCAATGGCGTCTACGGTGAGCGCCATCAAGCCGTCCGCAATGAGAATACGCGCCCCTCTTTTTATATCGTCAACCAGCCGGGCATAACTTATGACAATGCGCCCCTTTTGGGTAAACGCGCCGTCCGCCCCGAAGCGTTGAATCGAGTCCGCCTCGGCGAGGACGTCCACACGCTCCCCGTTTACGAGGGGGATCTCTCGGCCGTCCTTGATAAGGCCGGTCCTGATTTCCGGGCCCTTGGTATCCAAAATCAGCGCGATGGGAACGCCTTCGGCCGCGGACGCCTCTCTGACCATAGCTATACGCCCTGCGTGTTCAGCGTGACTGCCATGCGAAAAATTAAACCGCGCTATATTCATACCGTTCCGTATCAAGGAACGCGCGCGTTCAACCGAATCCACGGATGGTCCCATCGTACAAATAATATGGGTGTTCCGTATCTTTTTCATAGGTACCTCCCTTCTAATAAAAAAAACAGAAAATTTGACTGCTGACAGCTCCCTTTCATTGTTTCACCTGACCCGTTCTTCCTTTATTTTCTTGTTTCCTTCCCAAATAGAGCGCAACACAACCTTGCCTTCCAGATAAATCTCTTCTATTTCCTGATTTCCATTCTTTCTTATGGTACGCTCAAGCGCACCGTTATTATAATTTTTCTCCAAGACGCGATCACCGGCAGAATCGTACTCGTATTCGACTCGTTTTTCCCCTATGACTTCCCCGCGCTTTTCTGGTTTGTCTTCACCGTTTTCGGCAGATTCTTCCAGGTCCACGTCCTGGAGATTCTCAAAGAACTGCTGTTCGATTACGGAAATCCCGCCGCCCCCCCATGTGTTTTTCATTTCAACAAGCACACTTCCATTTTCGTCATGGTGGGTTTCCGTCAATACGCGGCCTCTCCCGTCAATGGTGTAGCGCACATTGGAAACGGGTTTATCGCCCGCGAGAAAGTCCGAATGGTTTGTAGACGCGGGCTGAACGAAGTTGTGGTCTATCTCCTGCCGCAATGTAAGCGGTGGAAACGCAATGAGGAACTGGCCCGATTCAGGCTTGCCTTTCTGAAAAACCCGCTCTACGGCGCGGAGCGAGTTGGACGCCGAATATCTGTAATAATCCGTGTAGACCGTTGTTTCCACTGTTTCAAATTCTGGAGGCGGCGCTTCCGCCTGTATTTCCTCTGGCTGAGACTCCGCTATGACCGGCGGCTTTTCTTTTTCTCTTTTTTCCCATATCCGCGTCTCGGTCCGCACGAGAATCTGTCCTTTGTACGAATATTTGATATGGGTTTCCTTCTGGTCGAAGAGGCGTTCTTCTTCGATGGAGCCGTTTTCGCTGTAGCGCTCGATAAAAACGATGGTCGGGTCCGCGTCTTGCCCGATGACCGCAGCCGCAATGACAAGCCCCCTCCCCTTCTCATCGCGGAAAACCCATTGCTCCCTGATGGGCTTTCCATTCTCAAAAAGCATACGGAAATCTATCGTAAGCGAGGAGCGGTAATACGGAACAAGAGTCGGAGGAAGGCTGTCCGCGCCGACAATGGCAAGGGCAAGGCAGTTTTTGTTCCGTAACGCGGCGAGACGGGAAGGCGCGGGAGAAACCGCCATGCCTGCGGAATTGGAAAGGTACCACACGGCCCAGGACGGCGGGAGGGGACGCGCTTTTGGATGGGGTTCCTCGGCCGGAACAGAAGGAAGAGAGCAGAGGGAAGAGAGCAGAATAGACAGGAAGATCAGAAAACGTTGGAACAGGCTTTCAGGCTGAAGCCGTATCCCCTGTTCTCTGTCCTTCGTTCCTTTTTCTTCAAAGACCGACAAAGGTTCTCGCATAGGCTTTTGGGTTAAAAGGCGCAATGTCGCCGTACTTTTCGCCGTTGCACACAAAGACAATCGGCAGTTTGAGGGAAGCGGCGAGGGAGAAGACCGCGCCGCCCTTGGCGCTCGAATCGGCTTTGGTGAGAATCGCGCCGTTGACCGCGACCGCCGCTTTGAAGACCTCGGCTTGGGACACGGCGTTTCTGCCTGTGGTTGCGTCAAGCACGAGCCATTTCAGATATTGGGCGTCAGGCGCTTTTGATTCCACGACTCGGTCTATTTTTTTAAGCTCTTCGACCAAGGCGGACTTCGTGTGCATACGTCCTGCCGTGTCTGCGATGATGATTCGCTCTATTCCGCGCGCGGCTTCAATCGCGTCGTAGATAACCGCGGCCGGATTGCCGCCGTGCTGGTGTGCGACGACTCGTGCGCCCAGCCGTTCCCCATGTATCTTGAGTTGGTCGATTGCCGCGGCGCGGAACGTGTCGGCCGCCGCAAGCACAGGCGTCATTCCTTTGTCAAGGCATACGCGGGCGAGTTTGGCCGCGGTTGTGGTTTTACCCACGCCGTTTATGCCGAGCAGAAGGATGATGGTACCTGCGCGGAAATTCGGCGCCGCCTGCGCGATGAGTATGTTTTCAAGCATATCCGCTAGTTTTTGCCTCACCGCCTCGGCGTTGACTATCTTTTCTTTTTTGCACGCTGTTTCTAATTCTTCGGTGATTTTAAAGGCTTCGGCGGGCCCAAAGTCGCCTTCTACCAGCAGGTCTGCAAGCTCTTCAAACAGGTCTGCGGAAACCGTTTTTTTGATACCAAAGAAATTCTTTAATTTTTCAGTAAATGTCATTGTCTCTATGATATGATAGATTTCAGTTTTATTCAAGGGAATTCAGAGCGTCATCGAATCATCTTTTACCGCTCTTTTTTTCCTGTTCCGTACACATTCGGTTAAGAGAAACTCAATCTGTCCATTTATGGAGCGGAAGTCGTCTTCCGCCCATGCTGCGATTTCCTTCCAGAGAGAATCCGACAGCCGTAACAGCGCCTGTTTTTTCTTTTCTTCAGCCACAAAACACTCTCAATACAGACTGCCTGAATTCACTATGGGCTGGGCGTCTTTGTTTGAGCAAAGCACCACTAAAAGATTGCTTACCATAGCGGCCTTGCGCTCCTCGTCAAGCTCGACGATGTGTTTATCGCTCAACTTGTCCAGCGCCATTTCAACCATACCAACCGCGCCGTCCACGATCATTTGGCGTGCGTCAATGATCGCCGCGGCTTGCTGGCGCTGGAGCATCGCGGCCGCGATTTCCGGCGCATAGGATAGGTGCGTGATTCGCGCCTCCTGTATATCAATACCGGCCGCGCCAACCTTCGTCTGAATCTCGGCGCGAAGTTTTTCCGCAATTTCGGAGCTGTTACCCCGGAGGGATATTTCGGCGTCCTTGTCATCGTAAGCGTACTGGCTTACCATACCCCGCAGTGCGGAATCGCACTGAATCGACAGGAATTCCGTATAATTATCAACGTCAAAAACAGCCTTTGCCGTGTCTACGACCCGCCAAATCACCACAATAGCGATGTTAATGGGATTGCCAGCCTTGTCGTTGATTTTTTGCGGGTCATTATTGAGCGTGAGCGTCTTGAGCGAGATGATCTTACCCTTCGTTCCCCGCCCGATTTTGCCGGAACTAGCGTTGAAATCAGTCGGATTCACCGAAACGGCAAAAGGATTGACAAAGAAGAAACCGGGCCCCTTGAGCGTCCCGATGTAGCTGCCGAACAAGGTGAGAACGAGCGCCTCTCGCGGTTTCAATACTTTGAGCCCCGCAAACAGCAGAGGACAGGGCAGAAACAAATAGACGATGCCCGCGGTTGTCAGCATGGTTGGCAAAGAATAGACCTGCTCGTATATACATACGGAAACCGCGGCCAGCGCCAACAGGCAGTTAAGTACCAAAACGCCCATCCCGCTTATGGCGGGCGCTTTCTTTTCTGTGGTCATACAGACCTCCTTTATCATTATGATATCATCATCATATCACAATGATATAAAATGTCAAGCATTTTTGAGAAAAATGCGGCAATGTTCCACAAAATCTTTTTACCATGCCAAAACGCCATAAGACAATACTCCAAAGTCTTAAGACAACGACCCAAAGTCTTAAGACAACGACCCAAAGTCTTAAGACAACGACCCAAAGTCTTAAGACAACGACCCAAAGTCTTAAGACAACGACCCAATGTCTTAAGACAACGACCCAATGTCTTAAGACAACGACCCAATGTCTTAAGACAATACTCCAGTGTCTTAAGACAACGACCTAATGTCTTAAGACAATACTCCAGTGTCTTAAGACAACGACCCAATGTCTTAAGACAACGACCCATTCAAAGCGCCCGACACGGATGGCGGGCGGGCTCTTTTTATTTCCATGCTATATTTATCTTCTTTGAATGTATAGCGCAATCTGATAAATACAAATTTATTAAATTCTGATAGGTTATTCCTGTTTCTTCCGCTTGTCTTTTGAAAAAATTTATTGTATCCACATCGATTCGTATTGAAATCTGTTTCCGTAATTTTTTTATATACGGATTCAATTGCGCATTGGTAAAATCATATTCTTTCCTCATTCTATCTTCCTCCATATCCTTTCGTTTCATTTTTTGCCGCCTTCCTTGCCGTTACTTTAAAACAGCCGTGGTTTAAAGCTCTTAACCAGCATTTTTATTATACCGCCGCATTGCCGTCACGTAATGAAAGAAGTTTCGCCTTTAATGTTTTCAAATCCTCCCACGCGGGGCGCTTGAGGCTTGCATCCCGTAAGAGGGCGCTTGGGTGGAATGTGGCGATGAGCGGTCTCCCCTGATAATCGAAAAACGTACCGCGGAGGTTTCCTATGCCTTCGTTTGTTTTCAACAAGGTTTGCGCCGCTATTCTGCCGACACAGAGTACCGCTTTCGGCTGTAAAAGGGCAAACTGACGGGAAAAGAAACGCGCGCACGCGGCTGTTTCATCAGGCAGGGGGTCGCGGTTTCCGGGCGGACGGCACTTCACCGTATTGACGATGAAGCAGTTCGACTGCCGAGAAAGCTCTATGGAGGCAAGCATCTTGTCCAAAAGCTGTCCCGCCTTGCCAACAAAAGGGCGTCCACTGGAGTCTTCGGCCGCGCCCGGCGCTTCTCCCACTACCAGAACAGACGGATTCGATACTCCTTCGCCCGGCACTGCGAGTATCCTCAAGCCGCACAGCCGACAGTCCATGCAAAAACGGACTTCCGCAGCTACCTTTTCGAGGGAGTCCGCTGTTTGCATGGGCGGCGCATCCGCTTCTGTATCCGTCCACTGGGGCATAGCCCGCTCCTGCCAATGGCCGTCCCGTAAGAAATCGCCGGCCGTGTCGAGAAACAGAGCCAGAGCTTGTTTTGCCCCCGCCTTCATACGTTCAACAGCTCCGTCATTGCGCGTTTATTCCACATCCCTTATATCGACTTCCGTTAAATCCAGCGGATTAAGGAACAGCGCGCCTCCATCGCTGAGTTGAGTGACGACGACGTTTTTGTTGAACAGCACGGACGCGAAGGGATGAACATTCACCGAAGACTGCGCCTTTAACCGCACGTCCCGGTCAAAGAGCCCAAGGCGGACTGACGCGGAACCCTCCGAAACAAGCGCGTAAATGGCGGAATCTTTTACCCAAAGGAGGCTGTTTGCGCTTATCGCATCCGCACCGTGGGCGGCCGTTTCCAGAGAGTCGAGATCGATTTTCACCAGCCGATAAGAACCGTCGTCTTGAGCGGCCAGCGCGTAGAGGGAATCGTCTATCACGTTTATGGTTCTGATATTCACGGTTGTTATTTCTGAAGTTTGAAGCGTCTTGCCGTCAGCCGCGCCGAGTAATGCTATCTTTCCAAGGGGGGAAAGCGAATCGTTCAAGACAAAGCCAAGCACCAATGAAGGCGTCGGCTCGATCGGTACGGACGGTTCATCAGTTAACATCTCTTGTTGGTCCGCGGCTATGTCCTTGCGCTCTTTTTGAGCCTCCGCGGTTTTCTTCTCGGCAAGCTCTTGACTCTTTTGAGCCGCTTCTTTTTGCGCGGCCGCTTCTTCTTCCCGTTGATTCAACTCCTGCTCTTTTCGAGCTATCTCCTCTTCTTTCTCCGGACCCGCGCCCGCCTTTTCTTCTTCCAACTGCTGTTTCTCTTCGGCGATGACCGCTTGTTCCTTATCCGCGGCTTGAGTCTGTTCTCTAGCTTTCTTTTCGGCCTCCTCAGCCTCCCGTTCTTTTAACTCAACCATGTCTTTGCGATCCGGAATACCCTTGTCCTCCTCCTTACGCATCTCATCTATGACTTCAGGTTCGGTCAGCGGAGTGGTGTCGACCGCGCTCAAGGAACCAGTGACGGCATTCCCAAGGGGGATAATCATAAGAGTCTTGCCCGGCCACTGGTTGTAGTTGACGTCGAGTCCGACCTTTTCAGGAACAAGGGCGTTGACCGCGACGCTGTTGTAACGCGCCTCCATGTAATCCATGTCCCCGCGGAAGACGGCGTTATACACGGTAATATAGCGGGCGAGGAGGGCCGCGTCCCGTGCCGAATAACCGTAGGCTCCTTCCAGATAGCCTTGCAAAATGGTACGGAGATTTCTAATATGGTCAACGCCCGCATCGGCGCCCAATCCGAAAATATCCGCATCCAGTTTTCCCGATTCTCCCGCGTTACCGTGAATCACAAAGTACCGTTCAGTCCGCCCCGTGTTCACCGCCCCGTTCCTTACGGCGCGTCCGAGACTGTTTCCTATCTGCCATATTTGAAGCCGTGTGTCGATTCTATCGGGTATTCTCTCGTTGTTGATGAATTCAACAGGCGCGAGATTCCCTTCTAATTCATTGGTGTTGACGTCGCTTTGCGCGCCGGCCGGTGCAAGCGCAAAGCATACAAGAAGAAAAATGGTACTCATGCGGATTTTCATAGCTTTATACTCCTTTTTAACATCATACTACATTCAGCTTAATAATGCAAGCAAAGAGTGGATTGAATCATACCTTTGTGTATAATACGCTTGTAAGCTCCCGTATAAGCGGCGAAAATCTATTCCCGCTCCCTATGCGCCCTGCCCTCCAATCAACCTCTTTACACCGGGCGTTCTTTTCGCTACACTGTTCGATATGGAAACGTCAGAAAAGAAAGTATCCCTCACCGGTATAAAGCCGACTGGGAATCTCCACATAGGGAACTATTTCGGCGCGATAAAGCCTGCTCTGGAGTTGACGAAAACCTATGAGGCGCGTTATTTCATAGCAGACTACCATGCGCTCAATACCGTCAAGGACGCGGCTGCGCTTTCGGCGAACATTAGAGAGGTATCCGCAGGATGGCTCGCAACTGGGCTTGATCCGGAAAAAGTCGTCTTCTACCGTCAGAGTTCCGTACCAGAGACGTTTGAGCTTGCCACGCTTCTTATGGGCTTCACCAGCAAGGGGCTTATGAACCGCGCTCACGCCTACAAAGCCGCAGTGCAGGCGAATCTGGAAAAAGGAAATGACCCGGACGCGGGCGTGAATATGGGATTATTCACCTATCCGATTCTCATGGCCGCGGATATTCTGCTCTTCGATTCCGATGTAGTGCCTGTCGGCGAGGATCAGACCCAGCATGTGGAGATGGCGCAAGACATCGCCGAGGCGTTTAATTTCAACTATGCCCGAAAAGGCGGCGCGCATACAGAAGAAGACCGTCTGGGACTAAAGATTCCCACGGCTCTGGTGAGGGAGAACGCCGCGGTAGTTCCTGGACTCGATGGACGTAAGATGAGTAAAAGTTATAATAACGCTATTCCGCTGTTCTGCGAGGAGAAACAGCTCCGCAAATTCATTATGCGTATCGTTACCAATTCCCAGGGCGTTGAAGAACCCAAGGACCCTAACGGATCGCAAATTTTTCTGCTCTACAAGCTGTTTGCAAGCGCCGAAGAACAAGCCGCATTAGCCGCCCGATACCGCGAAGGCGGCATGGGCTGGGGCCAAGCGAAAGAAGAGCTTTTCCGCGTAATGAACCGCGAACTTACCCCTTTGCGGGAGCGTTTCAACGCAATCATGGCAAACCCTGCACAATTAGATGCGACTTTGGCGCAAGGCGCAGAAAAAGCCCGCTCAATTGCCGCAAAAACCATGAAACGCCTGCGGAACATCATAGGAATTCAGTAGTTGCAGCGCCTCACTACAGCCGTACAGGGCGTTTAGGCTCAACAAATCCTTTCCCTATGCTCCTACTGCGATAAAACGCGGGATACGTCTTGCACCGCGTCCGCAAGACGGGGTCCGTACCGGTAGACGAGAGACGGATTGAAACGGGCTTTTCGTATGTTTTTAAATTGATTGAAAGTGAGAGAATTCTCTAAAGAAACGTCTGTCGTGGAAAGTATCCAGTCTGGCAAGCGGAGGAGTACCTGTTCTACGCCCACCAAGGGCCACGATTCTTCTCTATCCGCAAATATGTTGATTCCGCCAGCCCGCTCTATGATTTCGTTGACAAAGGTATTTTTCCCTGACGTTAAAAACGGGGACGCCGACAAAAGCCAGAACACCCGCTGCTTGACACGGCGTACCTGCGATTTTTCCACCGACGCGAGTTGCGTTTGCATCGAGCGGACGACACGAAACGCCTCCCCTTCACGTCCAACCAAGCGTCCCAGAGTCTCGATGCAATGGAACACTTGGGAAAAATTCCGCGGCTCAACCGCAAATACCGGAATTCCAAGCGCGTCTAACAGAGGAACGAGTCTTTCATGCATATCAGCCGAGATGACAACCAAGTCCGGCTTCAAACGGGCGATTCTCTCAACGCTCACCGTTGCGCCAGAAAAGCCGCCCACCGCAGGAATCGCCGCGGCTGACGGAGGATAGTCGCAAAACTCCGTCCGTCCAACCGTCTGCCCACCAGCTCCCAGCGCGAATAATATCTCCGTCACACTGGGAGAAAGGCTGACAATTCGCACGGCGGGCGCGTGTATAACGAAGGTTCTCCCCAATTCGTCCGTCAGCGTCTCCGCATAAAGGGAAATGAAAGGCAAAAAGAAAAGCGCAACGCCCGTCTTAAAACGCTTACGATAGTTTTCCATGTTTAACCATCCTTGCCTCTTTCTTAACTTAATTTGACCCATTCCAGACGAACAAGGTCAAAAGCAATCATAGTATACCCCATTGGGCAAAAGTATGATAGACTATAAGGTATGAATGTCTTAAAACTAAATCTTTGCAATTCGATCTTGTATAAAATAGATGGGGAAAAAGCTGAAAACAAGGCGGAAGAGCTTCGCTGTTTTGAATTGGACCCTTTGGAAGCCCAGAGTATTGAGCCGCAAGCGGATAAACTGCTCGGAAATCTGTTGTTTCACGGCAGAGCTTCGGGTCTCAACAGAGAAGGCATGGAAGCAGACGAAAGAGAAATGCCCGCCGGACGCTACCTCTTCGTCCAAACGCGGGAGAACGCCGCACGGGATTACTGGCTTCTTATGGCGATAGAGGCGCAAAAGACCGGATTGTGGGAACGCCTCCATTTGGAAAATCGGCTTTTCGTCAGAACTCTTTTTGAAGATGGGAAAAAAGTTACCCAGATTTTCAGACCGTATAGTCTATGAAGCGATGAGGAACGACATCTTAAATAGAGCCTGATCCGCCTTTTGCCTTTCGTGTTTCTTCAGTCATACTCTTCCCAGCTCAAACGCCCGCTTGTTCGCGTCAATCACCGCTTGTCCTTTAGATGTAAACATTTCTTCAATGGTTTTCTCCATGTCTTCGACAGGAATAGGAAGAAATCGAGAAGCCGCGCCCACCATAACCATGTTGACCGCCTTGGGTAAGCCAGCGGATTTGCCAAGATTCGCCGCATCGACAATACGATGAATCGGAAAACGCCCTATGCGTTTCAGTATTAACGAAATATCCGGATAATCAGGTATGTTGACAACCGGTGTGGAAGCGGTGAGCAGAGCGCCGTCTGGCGCAAGAAATTCTGCGTAACGGAGGCTTTCCAGGGGTTCCATCGAAACAATGATATCTACAGATCCTTTCGGCGCGAGGTCGGATGCTATCGCCTTGTCCGCGATGCGCAGGTGGGACAGAACCGCGCCGCCTCTCTGCGCCATGCCGTGGACTTCTGACTGCCTCACGCTCAAGCCGCTTTTCACTGCGGCTTGGGCGATAACGGCGGCAACGGACAGCACTCCTTGTCCGCCTACCCCCGCTAAGATGACGTCTTTCTTCATATCATCAGTATACTTTACCATCCCGTTTGTAGTCAAGAGAGGTTGTTATTTTTGGGAATAGCTCGCTCTGAAAAGTATGACGAAACAACGAGCATGGGTCAATATTGCAATTATCAGCAATTATTTGCTAAAAACCACTATTCTTCTCGCGTACAAAACATCCGTCAGCGACCATATACACTATTGTGCCAGCTTTGCCGTAACGCTCGTAAGGTTCTTCTGGGAGAAAGGTATAAAAAGCTTGGTTATATTCGGGCATAGATTCCAGAAACCTACGGCGTTTTTCTGGGTCAAGTTCTAAAAGCACGTCGTCTAACAGCAGTATCGGTTTCTTGGCTGTTACGGCTGAAAAACGCCGAGACTGGGCAACGCGCAACAACAGCGCCAACAGACGGCGCTGGCCGGTCGAGGCGTTTCGCGCAAACTCGACGCCGCCGCGGGTGAACAGGTAGCGGTCACGGTGGGGTCCAGAAAGAGTCGCCCCAAAAGCGATGTCGCTCTCCCGCTTCATCTTCAAGAATTCAATTACCCGCCCTTCTCCTGTACCGTCCTTCCACGATGGAACGTAACGAATCTGTATGTTATCTATGTCGGCGACCTTTTCATAGAGCGGGGTAAATATTTCCGAAAAAAGCCGCGCCGATTCCGCCCGTTTCCGCATAATATTAACGCCATAAAAGGCAAGCTGTGAATCAAGAACGTCAAGTATTGCGAAATCAGATGAATCTTTCAACACGTTATTGCGGGTTTTCAGAATCTTACGAAAATTACGCAAATCGTCCACATACAACGGGTCGTAAAGGCTCTGCGTTTGATCGAAGAACCACCGCCTGTTTTCAGGCGCGCCTGCGGCAAATGCTATATCCTCATGACAAAACACGATACACGGCATCACGGAAAGCAATTCTTTGCGGTCGTCAACTTTCTTCCCGTCAATGACAACAGTCTTTTTACCGTTCTCTACCTTAACGGTTGTCATCCCATCTCCGCCATCTTTAGAAATACGCTTTACGATGACCGCACACAGACTCTTTGCTCCGATTTTGACAATCTCGCGGTCGTTGGCGTTCCGAAAGGAAGATGCATAGGAAGAAAAGTAAACGGCTTCGAGGAAATTTGTCTTTCCCTGCCCATTCTCACCAACTAAAAAAATGTCACGCGCTGAAGTATCAACTTCCACGTCCGCTAAATTACGGAAAGAGAAAAATTGTAGAGACGCTATCCGCATGAGCCCTCTTTTAAAAGACAAAAGGGTCGCTCACTGAGTAATTTTTTCCAGTGGCGCCCTCTGTCGTGTTTAATATTTTGAAATCAAGCCATTCCTCAAAATTCCTAGGGTTGCATAGGCATGACGATATGCAGAAAATCACTCTGCGGGTCAGGATCAGGGTGAATCGTTATTGCTTTTACCGTGTCAGTGAATTTGATGCTGATTTCTTCTTCGCTCATTACTTTGAACGGTTCTTCGATGTAGTGGTAGTTCATGGCGATGGACAACTTTTCGCCATCATATCTGCAAGGGATTTCTTCGTTTGCGGCGCCAAAATCGCTTTCTTCTGAAGCAATGGAAAGCACACCCGGAGCAAGTTCAAAGTACACCCGCTTGGACTTTTCGACCAATAGTACCACGCGGCGCAAAGCATCGAGCAACTCGAGACGGTTCACCGAGAAGACATTTTCCTGATTTTCAGGAATGACGCGATGGTAGTTTGGGAATTGTCCCTCAATCAGAACCGATGACAGGTTGTATAAGCCGAAACGGACGAAAATATAACGTTCCGTAACGGCGATGGAAATAAGCCCTTCATCTCCGGCGCGTTTCATGATGATGTTCAGAATCTTAGGAGGCACGATCACAGGAGCAAACGGAGGAACGGCATCCCCAACGCTTTTTTTAATAAGCGCGAGACGTCTTCCATCTGTCGCAACCATATTGAGCTTGTCTTCAATTCTCTCCAAAAGTACGCCAGTCATAAAATAACGGGTTTCGTCATCAGAAACGGCAAAGACCGTCTGTTGAATCATATCCTTGAAATCTTTTACCGGTATAGAGAAAAAGTTATCCTCATTCAATTCGGGAAACTGCGGGAAACTGTCAGACGCGATGCTCTTGAGATTATAACGGAGCTTCCTTAACGGTGTCTTTATGACGAGATTCGAATCAATCTGTTCGAATTCAACTTCTCCATCTGGTAATGCGTTTAAAACTCCCAAAAATTTGTCGCAGAATACAGTAGTCGAACCTGACTCTATAACGTTGACCGGTACTTTTGTCTCGAAACTAACCTTGATATCGGTCGCTTTGATGATAAGCGAATCATCTAAAGTTTCGATATAAATATTCGATAGTATGGAAAAGGCGTTTTTAGACGCGACAATCTCCTGCGCTATCCCGATTTCTTTAAGCAAAACGCTTCGTTCACATGTAAATTTCATAGTTTTCCTCCATTCTTCTTATTATATAAATTTATATATAATATTAGTAGTAGTAGTAATAAGGGCTATTCACTTGTGGATATCGTATATTATTCATTATGTGTTAAGTAATTACACTTTCCACAAATTGTTAATAACTCAAGCGCATTTATCCACATATCCACAATCCCCATATATTATCCACAGATTATACACCACTTATCCACAGTTTTCAACAGCTAATCGTAAAAAAACAGCGTGTATGTGGAAAAATTAGCAGAGTTTTCCACAAGATTTCCACAAGACTGCGCCTGATACAAGACACGTACTAATTCTTACTATTTAGCTTGCCTGTTTCGTCACATTAATAGTATCTTTACAATATCTTATTTCTAGGAAAGATCTATTGAATACAATAACGATTTCAGCCGTTTTAGCGGGTTGTTTGATAATTTCTTGCACTCGCAATGTTACGGTAGAACAGACCACCGAGCCGATTTCCGAAACTACGGTGCAGGAGACTGGAGCTTTGGTTGTCGTTGCAGTAGCCTTTGACGATGATGTCGCGGGAACGCCATGGCGTTTATTCGAAATAAAGAAGGGCGCAGACGCGGTTTATGTGGACAGATCGCAACTGGAAGCCGATGGCATGGGCGATGTGTACACCCTGCATTTTGCCGAAGGAAATGTGTCTGGCAAAGGCGCACCGAACAATTTCCGCGCTCACTACAAAACCAAAGACGCATCGCTTTCTATTGGGCTAATAGCTCAAACTCAGATGGCTCCTCTAAAGGAACCGACGGTCTTGAAAGAGAGCGAATTTTTCGACTACCTCGTCAAGGTAAACGCCTGGTCGCGTGACGGTGATACCCTTACCCTTGTTACAACAGACAGGGACGGAAGTGAAACGGTACTGGCCTTTATCATCGATAATTCTCCGTAAAATGTTTTAAAACGCCGCGTAAAAGTAGTGTTCCTCTTATTCTGTTATTCTGCTTTTATCCCGTTCTCGGCTTGACATACCCGCGTTATTTTGACAAAATAATAATAAAGGAAAATCATGCAATACCAATACTGGAACGAAAGAATGGAGACGCTTCCCCGCGAGCAATTGTCAGCGCATCAAGTGGAACTCCTTAAATGGGCGGTTGGAAATGCTTTGCGGACGCCGTTTTACGCAAAACGGTTGAAAAAAGCGGGCGTAAACGCTTCGAACGACATCAAGAGCCTTGACGATATTCGGCGTATTCCGTTTACAACGAAATACGACCTGCGAGATGGCTTTCCCTACGGTTTCGTAAGTGTACCAAAGGATGATATCGTGCGCCTCCACGCCTCAAGTGGCACCACCGGTTCGCCCGTCACCATTTATTTTAGCAAAGACGACCTAATCCGCTGGACAAATTTTGTCGCCCGCTCGATTTACGCCACTGGTTGCAATAAGAGCGACGTTTTCCAGAATATGATAACTTATGGGTTGTTCACCGGTGGACTGGGATTCCATGCGGGCGCGGAAGAAGTTGGTATGCTGGTCATACCATCCGGCGCAGGTAATACGTCCCGCCAGTTTCGGCTTATGCGAGACTTCGGCACAACCGTACTTCACGCCACACCGAGTTTTTTGCTTCATGTGGAATCTAAAATGCGCGAGGAGGGCTTTTCGCGAGACGACCTCCGCCTCCGCAGAGCCTTTGCGGGAGCAGAGCCGTATTCCGAAGACACACGACGGCGCATTGAGGAATTGCTCCGTATTGATGTTTACAATTCCTACGGCTTATCCGAAATGAATGGACCGGGCGTTGCCTTTGAGTGTCAGTGTAAAAACGGTCTTCACCTATGGGAAGACGGCTATTTTGGGGAAATCATTAATCCGGATACGCTGGAACCAGTGCCTGACGGCGAGGTTGGCGAACTGGCGCTTACCTGTCTTTGCCGCGAAGCAACTCCGATTTTGCGTTACCGCACCAGAGATTTGTCGGCCTTTTATGAAGAGCCGTGCATGTGCGGGCGGACACATCGGCGTTTGCACCGCATTACCGGACGCACGGACGATATGCTCATCATCAACGGAGTCAACCTCTTTCCTAGCCAAATCGAGGAAGTGATTATGGCAATGAAGGAAGTGGGTAATAATTACCTGATTGTGGTTGAAAAAGAGGGCGTTTTGGACAGAATAACCGTGAAAACCGAAGTTGGACCGGACATTTTCTGGGATGACGCCCGCCTTTTGAACGCGCTCAAGGAAAAAATCCGCAAGACTCTGCAAGCCTCAATCAGCATAAACCCACGTGTGGAGCTACACGAAAACGGTAGCCTGCCAGTTTCCGAAGGCAAAGCAAAGCGGGTGATTGATAATCGTCCCAAGGACGTATGAGCGTCGAAAACTAAAAGGGGATAAATCATCGTTATGGAAAACTTGAGAACTTTACAGTTGCCGAATACCTATTTACAGGAAGATATCGTGGTTGCATCTCATATTCTTAACAATGCGGGCATAGAAACAAATGTAGATGAAGGCGATATTATTTTGAATTTTGACGTTGTTGATATGAAATACCTTGAGGCGCAAAGAATGATTGCTAATATTTTCAACGAAGCGGTTTTATGAGACGCAATTATCCGCATGGGACGCTTATTGAACGCAAGATATCGAATGGAGAAGTCGATAGTATTCTCTTGGATTTATCGCAAAAATATAAATTATGGTCCGAATTAAGCGGCGTGTTAAATTCCGAAAATAATAATGAATTAGAGAAAAAAGTATGCGCTTTGAACGAATATAAAAATTTCGTTGATGAGCTTACTTATAATAAATATTTTATTATGCAAGATAAAATGTCTTCTTCGATTATGGAAGAATTCTTATTTTATCTCTTTAAGGATATTCCATCAATTAAGTCGAATATGAGTGAAGGTTTAATATATATGGGTTCGGCTAACGCCTATACCGACCTATCTTTTGCGCCGAAGAATTTAAAAGATTTCTTAACATATCCGAATATTTTTATTAATTATAAAAATCAGGATTTTACTATATCAAAATTAATAAAATGCCTGTTTGAGTGTAACGGCTGTCAAGAATACCGTGAAATTATCGTCCCGACAGTCGCTGTTGAATGTAAAACATTTATTCCTTCGACCATGCTTGGACAGTCGATTTATGAAGCGCAATTATTGAAGCAGGGCAATCCATATTCTTTGTATATTGTCGTCGCCGAGCAAAACGCTTTGAGTGATGATGTGAATCTAAAGAATATAAAGAATATACCGATAGACGAAATATTTATTCTGCGGAAACAAAAACGTAATAGTATGAAAAATAAAATAAGCGATAAAAAACCTATTGACTATCAAGTAATAAAAGAACTCTATGATTTTGTAAAAGATTATCTTAATAAAGAATGGTTTAACAATCAAAAAGCTACAGAAAGAGGGAGGTTGATTAGATTTTGAAAGGCGAGCGCGATATTGATAATCCGATACATAAAAACTTTAAACCATTAGAATATTCTGTCGTTAATAATGCGGTAGAATTATTGAAAAGCTATGTGAGGGGATATGCGTAGATTTTTTAGAGGTCAGCCGTTCATTCTTACCATCGCTGTGCTACTGCTTTTGTGGCACATAGCTGCGGTAACGGTCAACAAGGCGTTTCTGCCCCTGCCCGATACGGTGGGGAGGGCGTTTCTACGCCTCGCCGAGACAGGCTTGCTTTGGCGGCACATGGCGGCAAGTCTTCTTCGGCTGTTTTGGGCGATTATCGCCGGGTTTTTCCCGGCGGCTATAGTAGGACTTATAGTCGGGCGTTCGCCGCGGCTTAAAGCCCTGATATCGCCCTTCATTTATCTCATTCACCCGCTTCCAAAAGCGGCTTTTCTCCCTATTATTATGCTGTTTCTAGGGCTAGGCAACGCCTCGAAAGTATTCCTGCTCGCTTTCACCATCTTTAGTCAAGTTTTAATAGCGGCGCGGGACGCGGCAGAGCGTACACCGGAGACGAGCCTTCTTGCGGTAAAGTCTATGGGCGCCGGGTGGTTCGCCGTATTCCGTCATGTTATCCTCCCATTCGCTCTACCCGACCTCTGTACAGGATTGCGGGTAAGCCTCGGTACCGCGACAGCGGTTCTATTCCTTGCGGAAACATTCGCTACAGATGCTGGACTCGGTTATTTGATTGTGGATGCCTGGACGCGGGTTGCCTATCCTGAGATGTTCGCGGCGATTCTTTCGTTGAGCCTGATCGGTCTTCTGCTTTTCGGTATGGTAGATGCGCTGGAGAAAGTTATATGCCCGTGGAAAAGGCGTGGAGAGTCGTTATGAACCTCGATTTTTCAGCCCCGTTGGTTATGGCCATAGTGAACTGCAATGGTGATTCGTTTTATGAGCACAGCCGCGCGATCTCTACGGAATCTGCTGTGAAAAAGGCTCTACAAGCCGAGTCTGACGGCGCGGACATTATTGACTTCGGAGGAGAGTCCACACGCCCGGGCGCGGAATATGTTTCGGAAGATGAGGAATTGTCTCGTGTTCTACCTGTTGTTGAAGGATTCAGACAGCGGTCGTGCCTACCCATATCCGTAGATACGAGAAAGGCTACGGTCGCGCAAGCTGTTCTACGGGCCGGAGCGGACATCATAAACGACATTTCCGCGATGGAAGATGATTGCGATATGGCGCGCGTATGCGCCGTTTATGGGGCGTATGTCGTGCTTATGCATAAGAAAGGCGTTCCAAAAACCATGCAAAATACGTCCTTTGGCGGTGAGTCGTTCTACGAGGATGTTGTCAGCGAAGTCGTCGCGTATTTGCGGACGGCCGCGGAACGAGTTAAGGCGGAGGGGGTTGCAGGCGACCGTGTTATACTGGACCCCGGTATAGGATTCGGCAAAAGCGCGGAAGACAACATCGCGCTTATCAGAGAACTCGCCCGTATTCGCGCGGTGGGGTATCCGATTCTCATAGGACTTTCTCGTAAAAGCGTTATCGGCCGCATCACGGGTAGGGATGTTGCCCACAGACTGGCAGGCACTCTCGCGGCAAACGCGATTAGTATCGGGTTAGGCGCAAACATCATCCGTGTCCACGATACGCGGGAACATATCGACTTGATAAAGGTATTCAAGTCCTGCGCTCGCGCTGAGAGATAGACACGCCTATTGGTGTCAGACACACGCCTTGGTGTCAGACACCGCCCTTGGTGTCAGGCACCGCCTATTGGTGTCAGGCACGCCGCTTGGTGTCAGGCACACGATTGGTGTCAGGCACACGCCCTTGGTGTCAGACACGCCTATTGGTGTCAGACACACGCCTTGGTGTCAGACACACGTTGGTGTCAGGCACGCCGCTTGGTGTCAGATACGCCGCTTGGTGTCAGATACGCCGCTTGAGAAGGAGCGCATTAGGGGGAGGTTTTTTCCACAGCCAAAAAGTAACGATGGCTAATACAGTCAAAGTACCCTTGCTGTTCCAGCACCATCTCTAGCACGGCCAACTCCTGCTTGGAAATATTCTCATTGAAACACTCGGTCAGTAAAGGGACGTGTCTGATATAGTAAAGAATATCGTCGATGCGGTAGAATCGCTGTTTGCCCAGGTTCTCGCCGCAGTCCGCGAGGCGCAAACCCGCGCGTGCAAAGGCGGTTGCATTCTGGGTTAGGCTTCGTCCTGTTATCTTGATGAGCATACCGAGAGACGCGCAGAGGTCCAGAGCGTTCATGCCGCCGATTTGTTGGGTAATGAAGACGCCGCCTGGGGCGAGGACGCGGCGTACCTCGCCGATTTCGTATTTACCGTTGCGGTTGAGGATGAGATCGAAGGATGCGTCTGGGAAGGGTAGTTCGCAGTCGCCAGAGGAATGTTTGACGCGGATGCGCTCGCCTTTGACGTTCCAGACCTGTTCTGGAGCGTCTGGGGGGAGTTTATCGACGAGCGCGATATACGGGGGCAGGCTGGGAAGGTAGTTGAGGAAGTCGGCATTGCTCGCGAACATATCGAGGAGGGATTGTTTTCCTTTGAGGAACTTCTTGACGATGAGTCTGAAATCCCAGGGGAGCGGGTCTTCCTGTAATCTGTTTTTTA
>JAIRNA010000118.1 GCA_031258305.1 Treponema sp.
AGGGTCGTGAAAGAGATTGTCTCCGACCGCGACGAGAGAGAGGAAGTCCGGTGAAGGCGGCGGAACAACCGGCTGCGGCTCCGTCATAGACGCGAGTACCATAGGTTCCGGGGCGGGAAGAGACTCGGCTTTCGTGAGCGCGGCGGCCCCAGCCCCCGCAGCCGCAGGAACGGACTCGGCTTTCGTCAACGCGGCAGACCCAGCCTCCGCCGCAGGCACAGCCCCCGCCGCCGCAGGAACGGACTCGGCTTTCGTCAACGCGGCAGACCCAGCCTCCGCCCCAGGCACCGACCCCGCAGCCGTAGGAACGGACTCGGCTTTCGTCAACGCGGCAGACCCAGCCCCCGCCGCAGACACCGACCCCGCCGCCGTAGGAACGGACTCGGCTTTCGTCAGCGCGGCGGACCCAGCCCCCGCCGCAGACACCGACCCCGCAGCCGTAGGAAGAGACTCGGCTTTCGTCAACGCGTCGGACCCAGCCCCCGCCGCAGACACCGACCCCGCAGCCGCAGGAACGGACTCGGCTTTCGTCAGCGCGGCGGACCCAGCCCCCGCCGCAGGCGCAGCCCCCGCAGCCGCAGGAACGGACTCGGCTTTCGTCAACGCGGCGGACTCAGCCCCCGCCCCAGTCACAGCCCCCGCAGCCGATTTAGCTTCCGGTGTGGTTGTGGCGCAACCATCAAGAAAAATGAAAAGGCAGGCGTATAGCGCCAATTTTCTTTTTAACATTTCAATGTTCCTTATTGCGGACATTTGACGCCTCCCCATGCGTAAAGGCAGGGGATTCTATAGCAAGGGGCTTTACGCCCCTCTGGGTAAATCCGAAGGCGAAGGGAAAGTTCTGAGAGAATCGGAATAACAACCGGATCAACCTTTTATGCGTAACAATGGACCTAACTCCAGTACTTTCCAAATCGCGCCAAAAGCCGCGTTATATCAACTTATACTCCCTTGCGGCCAGGGTAAGGGCGTTGTTCCAGTAAGGTCGGTCAAAGAATGTTCTGCGGGCTTCAGGCGCGTCTATCTTGATCCCTCTCTGTTGCAACCGTTTAAATGCAATACCGACAACGGTATTGAGGTAGAGCGGGTCCTCTCCGGATTCCCGCAAAATACGGTACAAGGCGTAAAAATAGAAAGAATCGTTGGGAAAGACATCGGGAAGCGTATTTGGCGAAAGCCAGTTAAGGTCCGCTATTGCCTGTTTCTGCATTTTTTTGCTGTCCGCGATCGCGCAAAGGCTCAAGCTGTGATAAATCAGAGCCATTTGCTTCCAGAAATTCCGCTCCGGCACAAACAAAAATTCACACTGGGAGAAACCGCTTGTCCAATCGGGCTTTTCCGTCCACAGATAACCGTTTCTGGGCAACCTTCCCAATAATTCTTCGGTCAGCATAAGCGTTTCCTTGTACTCGCCTCGTATATATGAGGTTTCCACATCAAAAAGGAGGGCGTCCAAACTCGGATTGACGGGTGATATGCTCTGCCCCGGCGTTCTATCAGCGAAAAACTTCGCCCGAAAGAGCCAGGCGCCGACAATATTTTTCGCCTCGTCCGTCTCCACTGTTTTCTCCAACGAATCAAAAATTTTTACAGCTTCTCCATAATCACCGAATTCAAAGCGAATTTTTCCTAAGAGGAAATGAGAACGCTGCGCCCAGTGGTAACAGCCAACCGAAGCCGCGCTCCGTTTCGCGGATGCGGCAAGGCGATCCGCCTTCGATATATTACCGAGCAAATATTGAATGTTAGCCGCATAGAAGAGCGACACTCCCAATTCATCGGTTTCGCCGGATGTTTCCACAAACGACGCCGCTATATTTGCGTAATCGGCCGCTTCGGTCAGCTTACGGCTCTGTATATTGGCAATGGAAATGAGCCGATATGTTCTCGCGAAACAACTTTCGTCCTGCTTTTTGCCCATATTGAGAATTTTCTTGAGCGTTTCAAACGCCTCTCCCTCACGGTGTTCTCCAAGGGCAAAACAGGCATTGTTGAGGAGCAGTTGGATGCGATAGACGTCGGAGTCCGGTTCCGGCGCGTCTTCCGTGAAAGCCCGCCTCGCCGCTTCCGCATCGTTGCCGGTCAAGATACTGAAGGTCTGAAACAGGTAGCGCAGAATATCGGCTCTATACCGCCCCACAATACGATCGAAAAAACCTTCCGACACAGCCGCTTCTATTTTTTTACAGGTTCCGTTCAATACATCGGCGCGTATCGCATTCCAAACGACAAGGTCGGGAATATCCTGCTCCAGTTGATGTAAATATTCGACAAAATCAAAACACGGAGCAATTTGTTCGGAAGCCACCGCGTGGAAGAGGCAGTCAGCGGCGAAATCAAAAACGCTCTTCTTTCTTTCGCCGATAACCCGCTCCGCTTTCGCGGTAAAATCGGGTAGACGCGGTTTGGGATCCTCCACAAAGTCAATGACGCCCAAGCGGGTAAGCAGATCAAAAATTCTGTCCGATATGGCTTCCCCCAGAAAACGGGGCAGCATATAGCCCGGAAAAAACATAAGCAAAACTTCAATCAGATAAGTCATTTCCCAGAGTTCATTCGGCATATTCTTAGTATCGAAGGTTTCCGCCATCGGCTTTGCGGGAATCTCAATGACGCGGTGAAACACTTCTTCCCAGAGTTTAAGCCCGTTCTGCACGTTTCCCATATAGGTCCCGTAAATTTTGAAATAGCCCTTAACCGGTAAAGCCGTCCACACATCCATGAATATGCGGAACGTTATTTCATCCGCGTTTTGGATGTTTTCAATGACGAGAACGGGGAACGCGTTCCGCAGCCGAATTTCCGTGACGTAAACGGTGAGGAGCATAGACAAAAACCGCCCGACGATTCGAGTCATATTCGGAGAATATTCGGAGCGCAGTCTTTCGCGGAAAATAGACGCGCCCAAGGAATCTATCTCCTCAAGTTCCGCCTTATCCGCGTTATTGATGAACGAGCGCACGGACGGATTCAATATATCGACGAACGCGCCGATGTTTGTTTCCTTACGTAAACGCAGGACAAGCGGGGGGAATCGGCTTAACACGGAACAGAACCGAAACAGCGCTTCACGTTTGCCGGTAAAGGGTTGTCCCGCGATAATTATCTTGTTCGGTTCCTGCTTTATGGCCTGAAAAATCCTATCGCTTAAAGGATACAGAGAAGCGGGTCTTTTTATAATGGGAGAGACGTTTTCTATGTGTTTGATTTGATGGTATTCTTCATTAAAAATGACTCGTTGGGAGAATTCTTTCGTTTCAAATTGACAATAGAAACTCAAGTTTTTTTTTAACGTATGTATCAACCAGACGCCCGTTATCCCGTGCGCCGAAGCAAGACGTCGGCAAAGTTTTTCCATATTGTTCACGGATACGTTCTTGCTGACGACAAAGGCGTAATGTCCTGTTCTCAGTTTTGCTTTCTTGACGAGTTCAAGCCCTGATTCCAAAGAAGATATGATACTGGGCCATATTCCCAGTCGATTCTCGTCAAAATCCGCGGCTATGACTTTCTCTTTACTGACAAGGGTTGCGCCTACGGCTTCAAAAGCCTTTATCAGCAGAGCTTCCACCGATATATCCGGATCCGTCTTCTCGAGCTGTACCCTGTACCGTAAAAAAAACAAGACTTGAATCATACGTTTCTCACATTGAACAGGAAGAGAGAATAGGCGTCGTACGTATGAAAGTCTTTGCGGAATACTTTTTAACGACAATCCCTATTCTCTCCTTTTTAATGCGCCCTCCCCAGCGTGACGGCCGCGGTTACGACGATGTCATCCACGGAAGCGCCGCGGGAAAGGTCGCTTATGGGTTTGGAGAAACCTTGGAGGAAGGGACCAAAGGCTTGGGCTTTGCCGAGACGTTGGACGAGTTTGTAGCCGATGTTGCCTGCGCCGAGGTTCGGGAACACGAGGGTGTTTACCCTACCCCTGACAGGGCTCCCGGGGGCTTTTTTATCCGTGACGGAGGGCGCGAGCGCCGCGTCCGCCTGAAGTTCCCCGTCAAATACGAAATCAGGGTTACGCCCTTTCAGAATCTCTACGGCTTTCTGTACCTTTGTTACCGCATCGTGGCTTGCCGAACCCTTCGTCGAGAAGGAGAGCAGAGCGACCGCCGGCTCCGCTCCTAAGAATTCACGGCAGGACTGAGCGGCGCTTACCGCGATGTCAGCGAGTTGTTCCTCGGTAGGTTCGGGAATGACCGCGCAATCCGAAAAGATGAGCGCGCCGCCCACGCCCCATGACGGATCGGTCGTCTGCACGACGAAACAGGAAGACGCGGTCTTGGACACGGTTCCCACAACAGCGATTCCGGCGCGGAGCACGTCGGCCGTGGCGTTTTCCGCGCCCGCGACCATAGCGTCTGCATCCCCCCTATGCACCATCATCGCGCCCCAGCGGAGCTGCGCGGTGATTTCCCCCCTTGCCTTTTCCAGGGACATAGGGTTTTTGATTTCCAGCCCCTTCTTGATCTTCGCCTCTTCTTTTTTATGGCACAGATTGAAGTATTCCGCGGCGTATGCATCCAAGAGCGGGGACGCCGCCGGGTCGACGACGGTAATACCGTCCAGATTGACGCCTTCCTTCGCGGCAGCCGCCCTCACGTCCGCGTCCCTCCCTACAAGGCTCACCTGAGACGCCAATTTTTCATCAACCAGAACACGCGCCGCCTTTATGGTACGCGGTTCCGTTCCTTCGGCAAGCACGAGCTTTTTTTGCATCGCCCGCGCCTTTTCACGCATATTTTTCACAAAATCCATAATTTTCTCCTTAAACTGCGGGCTTCAGACCGCTTTTTCCGAAGCCAAGGTCAAAACCAACCGAGTTTTGAAATCGGCTCACGTATCCCATTATAGCCTAAAAAGACTTGTTGTTCAAGCTATTATTTACAAAAACGATTCTTGCCTTTTCTCTCATTCTTTATTATAATAGAAGAATGAATGTACGAAAGCCGTTTCGGTATTCTTTCAATAACGCGGTTCTGTACCTCGTCGGGATCAATGTCTTTATCTTCCTCTTGCAGTACCTTTCCCGCAATGCGGTTACGTACTATCTCGCCCTTATTCCAAGCGAAGTACTTTCCGGTTGGGTGTGGCAGTTCGCCACCTATATGTTCGCGCACGGAAGCATAAGCCATATCCTCTTCAATATGCTTGCCCTGTTCATCTTCGGCAGACAAGTCGAAAGCGGCATGGGCACAAAGGAATTCCTCCTCTATTATTTCAGTACCGGCGTAGCGGCGGGCCTATTCTCCTTTGCCGTCTATGCAGCGGCGGGCGTAAATGTAGCGCTGTTAGGCGCTTCCGGCGCAATATTCGCCGTGCAGTTGGCTTACGCCGCGCTCTTCCCTCGTTCAATAATCTACGTGTGGGGGATTCTGCCCCTCCGCGCGCCGGTTATGGCCCTCGGTTTTACCGCGCTGGAAGTGTTATTCTCAGTTACCGGTCTACAAAACGGCGTCGCGCACCTCACCCACCTCGCGGGCTTTGGTTTCGGCTGGATCTACTTCCTGGTCCGCTTCGGTAAAAATCCGTGGAAAATGTTTAAATAGGCGTGTTCATTCATTTGACTCCCCTCCCCTCCTCTTCCCAACCGCGCGGCGCCGCCCTTGATACTATCATAAAAATGTGGTTAGATTAACCTATGCAGGCAAAACGGATAATTCCCTGTCTTGACGTTGACGAAGGACGGGTGGTAAAAGGCGTTAAATTCAAAGGCATACAAGATGCGGGGGACCCAGTTGAGATGGCGCGGCGTTACAACGCCGAAGGCGCTGACGAGCTCACGTTTTTGGATATAGGCGCGTCTTATAAAAGCAGAGAGACCCTCCTCGACGTGGTTGGGAGAGTGGCCAAAGAGGTCTTCATACCCCTCTGCGTTGGCGGGGGGATCCGCTCGGTTGAGGATATGCGGAAGGCGATGAATGCGGGGGCGGACAAGGTTTCCGTATGCACGGCCGCGCTCAACAATCCGTCTCTACTCAGCGAAATGGCCCGAGCTTACGGCAGTCAGTGCGTGGTGCTTTCCCTTGACGCGAAACGGGTCGGGGAAAAAACCTGGCATGCCTTTTCCCATGGAGGCAGAACCGACACCGGCGTTGATGCGGTTGAGTGGGCGCGCCGAGCCGTGACTCTGGGAGCCGGAGAAATCCTCCTCAATTCGATAGACGCCGACGGCACGGCCGCGGGCTATGACCTTGCATTGACCGCTGAAATCCTCAATGCCGTGCCGACGCCGGTCATAGCGTCCGGCGGGGCGGGATCCCTTGACCAGATAGCCCGTGTATTGGCGGAAACGAACGCGGATGCGGCGCTCGTGGCTTCCATACTCCACTTTGGTAAAACGTCCATTCCCGAAATCAAAAAACACCTTCGCGCGCAAGGCCTATGCGTGCGGTAAAACCCATACTTTTTCGCGCGCGCCCATTGAATAAAACGCCCTCCTCAGCGCGCGGACTGTTTCCCCCATACCGCCGACGGCGGGGGCAAAGACTGGTTTTCAAAGAGTAAAGACTGGTTTTCAAAGAGTAAAGACAGGTTTTCACAGGGTAAAGACGGGTTTTCACAGGGCAAAGACGGGTTTTCATTAAGTAAAGACGGGTTTTCATTGGGTAAAGACGGGTTTTCATTGGGTAAAGACAGGTTTTCAAAGAGTAAAGACGGGTTTTCAAAGAGTAAAGACGGGTTTTCATTAAGCAAAGACAGGTTTTCATTGACTGAATACCAGTATTCAGCGAGTCGCTTTACAAAGCGTCTCGTTTGTTTTATAATAAGCATGGTTTGTTTCTCAAAGCGAACCGTTCTTAAAACAAGCAAAAAGGAGTATTTTATGGGAGAGTATCATGGTTTCTTGCCCCAAGGCGAGGACGAGTTAGTGGATTGGGGGGAAAATTTTGTCCCGCACGTCGTAGCTAACGCCGCAAGTTTGCAGATTCCTTCGGATGAAGCAACAGGCGTACAGACTGCGTTCAACGCTTTTAAGGCTTTGCACCTCCAAGCCATTAGTCCCGCAAAGAATTCCATCATCATTGCGGAAAAAAACGAGGCGAAAAAGGAATTCATCCGCCTTGTCAGGGAAATGGTCAAATTCCGTTTCGCCAACCCCATCATCACTGACGCTGTCCGTGTCCAGTACGGACTCCACGTCAATGATTCCACCCACACCAGCCACGGCGTTCCGACGACCCGCCCGGATTTCACCCTTACAGACAAGGACTTCCGCCGTCTAAACGTGGATTTCCACGATCAAGACTCGAACAACAAGGCAAGACCTTACGGCGTGAACGGCGCGGTTATTTCCTGGGCTGTACTTGACCAGCCGCCCGCCAATACCAGCGCGTTGACGAGTTCCGTCTTGGCGACCCGCACTCCCCACACGATGGAATTTGCCGAGGAGGAGCGGGGCAAAACGGTCTACGTCGCCTTGCAGTGGCAGAATACCAAGGGACAAAAGGGGCCGTCCAGTGAAATACTCTGGGCGATAGTTCCTTGAACAGCTCGAAGGATGTTTTTGCAGGCGGCTGGCGGTAAGGTGCGCCGCGGAGCGCTGCGCGACAAGGCTCGCGCGGCGCTCCGTCTGTGGGTATACAAAAACTCAATACGCGCCGCGCAACTGGTACCTACAGTCGGAACCTTAGACGAAACGCCCGCCTCATTTTTTTGTCAATGACCCGCTTGACAAAGACCTTCAACCATATAAGAGAGGGGAGAACCTATGGAAATTTTCACTATGCCGGTTTATGATAAACATCTCTTGACGATAAAAGAAGCCAGTGTCTGGGCGACACATCATCTGGGGAAGAATGTAACGACGTCAAATATCTCATATCTTATTCAATATGGGAGAATACGGAAAATAGAGAAGGATGGTACGGTGTTTATTTCACTTTTGGAATTAAACGAATACTATACATCCTACAACGGAGCGCGTGAATCGGCATACAAAGAAAAACGAGGCGGTGATTTGAATTGGGCGTTATCTTTTGACCAATACAAAGAAGCCGAGACGACAAAGCATGTTCACCGGCTGCACCCCTACAAAGGAAAATTTATTCCGCAGCTTGTGGAATATTTTTTGGATGAGCATACCGATAATTTCAAAAAAGATGTATTTTTTAAAGCAGGAGATATTATCGTTGATCCGTTTTCAGGCAGTGGTACAACGATGGTACAATCCGCTGAACTTGGCATGAATGCGGTAGGAATCGATGTATCGGCATTTAACGCGCTTATAGGAAATTCAAAAGTCGCGCGGTATAATATTAGCGGGCTTGAATTTGAAATATCCCGCATAACAGGGCGCCTACAGAGTTTTATCGCACAATCAAACATTACGGAATTTGATGAAGAATTATCACAAAAATTATCCGATTTTAATAATAAATACTTTCCCGTTCCTGAATATAAATATAAACTGCACAAAAAAGAAATAAATGAAAATGAGTATGCGCTCGAAAAAGAAAAACTATTTCTTCCTGCGTTTAGAGAACTTGTCAAAAAATACGGCGTAGAATTAGAACAGGTAAAAAGAGATACATTCCTTGACAAATGGTATTCCGCGCAGATACGCGCTGAAATAGAATTTGTTTATTCAGAAATTAAAAAGATAAAAAATGAAAACATAAAAAAGATATTGTGTGTGATTTTGAGTCGAACCATGCGTAGCTGCCGCGCGACAACTCATGCGGATTTGGCAACGCTCATAGAACCTATTACAACTACTTATTATTGTTCCAAACATGGTAAAATGTGCAAGCCGCTTTTTTCTATTCTGAAATGGTGGAAAACATACACGAAAGACACCGTAGAACGTATTTTAAAATTTGATAAACTGCGGACAAATACGGAGCAGATTTGTTTAGCAGGCGACAGCCGCGCCATTGATATATTCAAGGCGGTAGAAAAACTAAATCCGCATTTCGGAAAATTATTAAAACATCAAAAAATAGCGGGTATTTTTTCTTCGCCGCCTTATATCGGCCTCATTGACTATCACGAACAACACGCCTATGCGTATGATTTGTTTAAGTTTCCACGCAATGATGAATTAGAGATTGGACCCCTTTTTCGCGGGCAGGGCAACGCGGCAAAAGAAAGTTATATTGAAGGCGTCTCTGGCGTTTTGAATAATTGTAAAAAGTTTTTTGTGGATAACTACAATGTTTTTTTGGTTGCAAATGATAAATATAATATGTATCCACTTATAGCCGAAAAATCAAATATGACCATTGTCCAACAATTTCACCGCCCTGTTCTTAATCGTACTGAAAAAGACAAAGCGGCGTATTCTGAAACGATATTTTATTTAAAGGAA